>CBIHOZ010000216.1:0-10518 GCA_966211525.1 uncultured Chitinophaga sp.
GTGATGTCTGCAGCCGCTATATTTCCATTGGTGTTACCATACGCGCGTTGACGCAGCGCATTGATATAGGTTACGGATGCCGCTTCACTGCCACCGGTCCCTCCACGCTCTACTGCTTCTGCATACATAAGGTATACATCTGCGAGACGGAACACCGGGAAATCTGTATCGACAAATTCAAGGCTTGATCCTGATTCACCATCCGAATTTATATTTCTGAATTTCGGAACAGCATAGCCTTCCTTGAAGGTTGTGATTGGTGTATTCGGAATCTCTTTCGACTGATCGTTGCGATAGAATATAGCACGCGAATCTGTCGCACCTGTCTCATCCGGGAAGAGATTTACTAGGTTCTTGGTCGTGCGTAATCCGGCCCAGCCTGTGTTAACGCCATAATCCGTAGCAGTCATGGCACCTCCGATAGAAGCATGCACGAGGAATGTCATACCACCATAGGTCTGTGTAAAGTTACCATCGAAATTTATAGTGAAGATGATTTCATCGGAGTTCACGTTATCGAGCGTGAAGAGTGTTCCGTAGTCTTCATCGAGTTCGAAACCAGCATCAATCACTTTCTGGCAATAGGTTATACACTCGGTATTTTTATCCTGGCCGGTATATACTTTTCCGTTCAGATATAGTTTTGCGAGTAAAGTCCATGCAGCAGCTTTATCTGCGCGACCATAACTGTTCGCGCGTGCATCCACCAATTCTGTCTCAATGGCTTTCAATTCACTTTCGATGAAATCGAATACCTGTTGTTTGGTAGATTGCTCCGGTGCAGCTGTACCAACCGTACTTTCTTCGGTTACCAGCGGAATCGATCCGAACATGTCCAATCCATGCCAGTAGCTCAGCGCACGCAGGAAGCGCGCTTCTGCACGGTATACTTTTACATCGGCGCGTATAGCATCCGTTGCGTTGCGTTCATCGAGCTTGGCATCGGTAGTTTCGCGCAGGAATTCATTCGTCATGGATATCTGAAAGTATATCCGGTTGAACATCGCGTTGATGAATTCATTCTGTGCTGTCCAGGTATGTAAATGATACGTTGGTAATGTACCGTCATTCCAGCCGATCACTGCTTCATCGGTTGTTAACTCCTGTGCCTTCCAATATTGACGCAGGTAATTCGAGAATCCTTCATCTATACCTTTGATGTCCGGATTACCGGCAGGACCTTGTTGTCCGCTGATCGCGAGACCGGCATATAGTCTGGCCAGAAACTGCAGATAGGCCTGTGAGTTGTTAAAGATAACGTCACCGGTAGCAGAGCTCTTGGGTTTTACATCGAGGTCTGTACAAGCAGACGCTCCGAGTATCACCACCAGAAATGTTATGATATATTTTTTATTCATACGTTAGTCATTCAAAAAGTTTACGATCAGAAAGTAACATTTACACCCACGATGAACGTGCGTGATCGCGGATACAGGTTGTTATCAATACCACTGAATACTTCCGGATCAAGTCCTGAATAATCGGTGATGATGAAAAGATTCTGCACTGTTCCATAGAGGCGGAACTTGGCACTGGTGTCAAACAGGTTCGTAGCGGTATATCCCAGCGACAGGTTGTCCATGCGCAGGAACGAAGCTTTCTCTACATAGTAATCAGAGAAATATTGTGGTGAGGTGAAGTTTGTTTCGAGTACAGATGTAAGCATGTTGCGCGGCACAAAGTTGTCGTTTGCACGAATGAAGTTTGCTGTGTTGGATGCTACGTTGTTATATACATAGTTACCGAGACTGCTGCGCAGCGTAAAGCTCAGATCGAACTTCTTATAGTTTACCTGTGACGTGAGACCAAACATTACTTTCGGCGCACGCTGGTGGAATGGTCTTCTATCCTGATCGTTTACAGCACCATCACCGCTTACATCTTCATACATATCTGCTAGATCGGCTTTGCCATCTTCGTTATAATCAACACCGTTTACGAGTGGCTTGCCATCAGCACCATACTTTTGCTTATACACAAAGAACGAATAGGCAGGTTGTCCTACTTTCAAAATCTGTATATTATTACCTACACCTCCGCTGATACCACCGGTCTCATATCCTTTGAACTTCGGATCATCGCTTCCATCCAATGCAACAATTTCATTTTTGTTGTACGATGTATTGAAAGATATATTCCAACGAAGATCCGTTTTTGAAACCGCTACTGCATCGATCGTTAATTCAACACCGGTATTTTTTATCTCGCCTATATTTGACAAGATAATGTTGGTAAGATTAGAGCCTGAAGGAACAGCACGCTCGAAGAGAAGATCCTTGGTATCTTTTCTGTAAAAGTCAAGACTACCGGTAAGACGTCCGTTGAGGAAACCATATTCAAGACCAACGTTATAGGATGTTGTCTCTTCCCATTTCAGATTTGCATCGTAACCATTCGGACGTACCGTTGTGATAAATGTATTACCCAACTGGTATTGTGCTGTTAATGTACTGGGTGAATAGGTAGCGAGGTAATTATAGTCTGGTATTTCCTGGTTACCATTTACACCATATCCTACTTTTAATTTCAGGTCGGTAAATATATCGGTAAGACCTTCCATGAAGCTTTCGTCAATCACGCGCCATGCAAAGGCGGCTGATTGAAATGTACCCCAGCGATTGGCCGGACCGAAACGTGTTGATCCGTCTCTGCGCAATGACGCCGTCAACAGGTATTTATCTTTATAGCTATAGTTTACTCTTCCGAAGAAAGAGATGAGTCGGTTTTCCAATACACTGTTAAAGGCTTCAACTTTTCTGGCAACGGATGGATTGCTTACACCATAGCCGTTGTCTGTAAGACGTGTAGCACGAAGGCTTGGATATTTAGAGTTCCAATCCTGCCATGAATAACCTACGGTAACATCTAATGTACTGCTGATGTTTTCGAAGTTTCGTTTATAGTTCAGGAAGCTTTCGAGCAACTGACTAACGCGAGTATAATTTTCGATTTTGATTTCTCCTGTATCAGATGCTACAGCAAAATAGTTGGAAGGTTGAAAGCGATCGCGATCGCCTGTAGCCAGATCATAACCAAGATTTACATTGGCGCTTAATCCTTTTATCGGGCGAATCTTATAATCAAACTGTATATTTCCGATGCTGCGATTGCTGGTACCGCGCTCTGTAACCTGGTTGAGTGTTGATACGGGATTTATAGTTGCCTGGCGTTCGTAGTCACCGGCTTCATTCTTCCATACGAAGTAACCACCCCATGGACTCGTTGCATCATATATAGGTTGTGTCGGATCCATCTCCATGGCTGCTCCTACCACCTGCGGAGAAAAACGATCTTGTGTGCGTGCGCCTTTTACATTCGCGATAACACTCAAATCGTCATCAAGCATTTTCTGAGTAAGTCCCATGGAAAAACTGGTACGCTCGGTACTTGAAGTTTTTATTATACCTTCCTGTTTCTGATGACTTACCGAAGCACGGTAGGTTGTTTTCTCAGTACCGCCCGAGAAAGTTATGTTATGGCTTTGGCCTGTTGCATCCTGGTATATTTCGTCTTGCCAGTCAGTGTTTGCAGTGCCGAGTTTGTTAAGATGCTGCGGTGCTTTTGCTGCAATTACTTCACGAAACTGATCGGCTGTGAATACATCCAACCGATCGGCAATTTTTCCAATGGAGTACCAGCCATCGTATGATACTGTTGGCAAACCACTCTTTCCTTTTTTGGTGGTGATGATAATAACTCCGTTCGCAGCACGTGAACCATATATAGCAGCGGCTGATGCATCCTTCAATACCGTGAATGTCTCAATGTCATTCGGGTTGATGAAGTTCAAAGGATTTCTTCCCTGTGAAAAACCTCCGGGATTGAAAGCTGAGTTGTCAACGGGTACACCATCGATCACATATAGCGGTTCGTTACTCGCATTGAGCGATGTACCTCCGCGAATACGAATAGACGATTGTCCACCGGGCTCACCGCTGTTGGAAGTAATTTGTACACCGGCAATTTTACCAGTTATCAATTGATCCGGTGAAACGATCGCGCCTTTGTTAAAGCTCTGTTCATTTACAGCAGCAACAACACCGGTTACATCTTTCTTCTCTTGCTGACCGTAACCAACAACAACAACTTCGGTAAGTGCAGTAACATCACTGTTCAAGGGTATATCTATAACCGATTTCCCGGCTACCGAAATTTCCTGCGATTGGAAGCCAACAAATGAAAAAACGAGAATTGCATTTTCAGATACATTCAGAGAGTATCTACCTTCGGCATCTGTAACAGTTCCGTTGGTTGTTCCTTTCTCCACGATGCTTACACCAGGCAGTGCTGTTCCGTCATCACCAGAAGTTACCGTACCGGTAATTCTGTTACTCTGCGCCAGCGCCTGTACACTGGTGAAGAGCATAGCAATGACAAAAACTTTCAGGGTTACTTGATAAAGTTTCCTCATAGATTGTTTTGGGTTTATGGTTGAGTTTCGGGAGTGTTACTTACCCTACTTTGCGTGAAAAGGTATCGGAAAAGAGATATTCGAAATTCAAAAACGGGTATAAAAATTCACGAAATCGGAGTCGTAATCGAGGTCGCATTCGTTTGCGAAGTTGCGAAAAAAGTTGCACAAACGTTGCGGAGTTAAACCGATAGTTCGTAAACTTGCATTATGAAGTATAATCAGGTCACCA
This sequence comes from uncultured Chitinophaga sp., assembly GCA_966211525.1. Lineage (GTDB taxonomy): Bacteria > Bacteroidota > Bacteroidia > Cytophagales > Cyclobacteriaceae > Ohtaekwangia. The sequence continues at coordinate 4,644 of CBIHOZ010000216.1, forward strand.
TTAAGGACATTGCCCGCGAGCTGGGCATCTCCCCATCTACCGTATCACGGGCATTAAAGGATCACCCCGATATTAGCCCTGAAACTAAGAAAGCTGTTAACGAGCTGGCAGAAAAACTAAACTATCAACCAAATATAGTTGCGCTTAGTTTACGCCAGAGTAAAACAAACACAATTGGTGTCATTATACCCGAGATCGTTCACTTCTTCTTCTCCACGGTTATCAGTGGTATAGAAGATGTAGCGTATAGTGCCGGGTACAACGTAATCATTACACAATCCAACGAATCATTGCAACGTGAGAAGACCGACATCAAAGCGCTCTTCAACAGCCGCGTGGATGGTATGCTGATTTCACTTTCGCGTGAGACGAGCAGCTTCGAACACATCGATGCTACACTTGCCAAAGGTGTACCGATGGTGTTCTTCGACCGTGTATATGATACGCCTACTTCAAGCAAAGTAATTGTAGATGACCTGAGCGGTGCTAAAGATGCTACGCTACATTTGGTAGAACAGGGCTGCAAGCGGATTGCTCACTTGGAAGGACCTCCGAATCTCGGTATTACCAAGCAACGTCTCGAAGGTTATCTCGAAGCACTTAATGAAAGTAACATTCCGGTTAACAAAGACATCATCATGTCTTGTCCGCTCGGAACAATAGAAGAAGGTAAAGCTGCAACGGAGAAGCTACTGCAAATGGAGAATCGTCCGGATGCTATATTTGCTACCAACGACCCTGCAGCGATGGGTGCCATGCAGGCTATAAAAGAAGCTGGCCTCAAGATACCTCAGGATATAGCGGTGGTTGGTTTCAGTAACTGGTTCTTCAGCGCGCTGTTAGATCCACCATTGACTTCTGTTGATCAGCCTGGTTTTGAAATGGGACAAGAGGCTGCTAAACTTTTGATCCGCCAGATCGAAGTGAAATCAAAAGATAATACTGATCCGACACCGGAAACCAAAGTGTTGAAAACGCGTCTCATTGTTCGCGACTCATCGTTGAAGTCGGGCAAGAAGAAGTAGTCTTTTCTCTCTTCGTTATATGCATAGCCTTGAGCAAGTATTTGTCTCAAGGCTATTTTTTTGAATTATCTTTCGAGACTAACCAGTTCCCGCAATCGATTTCTGTTTTTTAGTACTGCGTCCCTGTAGGTTAAATGTTTTGAATTAAGTTTACTTGAAACGATTTTTTAAGGAATAACAAACAACATGTCACGAACCATTAACGCACCTCTCAGTAAAAGTTTAGGAACATTCGTCCAGTGGAAGAAAGATAACAACGCTATACTCGGACAAACTACATACGGAAGTTTCCGGGTTGAATTTTATACCGAAGGCATCGTCCGCATCACGGCTACGCAGGCCGATATGTTCGAAGACTTTTCATACGCGGTGGTAGCGACTCCCTCCTACGAGCCGCACATCACGGAAGATGCAGACAAACTTGAAATCAAGACCTCGAAATATATACTCCGGATTACGAAGTCTCCGGTACGCTTTGGATTTTATACACACGATGGACAGCCAATCAATGAAGACGATCATGCTTTCGGTACCAGCTGGAATGGCGAGCAGGTAACAACCTATAAAAAAATGCAGCCGGGGGAGCGTTTCATTGGGCTCGGAGAGAAAACAGGGCCACTCGATCGCAAGGGAAACGGCTACCAGAACTGGAACACCGACAGCTTTGCATATTCACCTGGCTCGGATCCGCTATATTGTTCTATACCTTTTTATATCGGTGTTCACAACGGACTCTCTTACGGAATCTTCTTCGACAACTCGCATAAATCGTTCTTCAACTTTGGTGCTTCGAACAATCGCTTCGCGAGCTTCTATGCTGATAGCGGAGAAATGAATTATTACTTCATCTATGGAAGTACGGTTGCCGAGATCATCCGCGAGTATACTCACTTGACCGGTCGTATGGAAATGCCACCGATGTGGAGTATAGGCTATCAGCAATGTCGCTATAGTTATTATCCGGATAAAGAAGTGCTGAACCTCGCGCGTACCTTCCGCGAAAAAGATATACCGGCTGATACCATTGTATTTGATATACACTATATGGATCAGTATAAAATATTCACGTGGAGCCAGCGCGATTTCTCTGATCCGAAAGAATTACTCGCACAACTTCAGCAACTCGGTTTCCATGTAGTGGTAATGTGCGATCCGGGTATAAAAGTGGAAGAAGGATATGATACCTATGAGAAAGGTATGCGTGAAGATGTATTCATCAAATACCAGGATGGTACAAACTATACCGGGCAAGTATGGCCGGGCTGGTGTCACTTCCCTGACTTTACTAATCCGAAAACAAGATTGTGGTGGCAGAAACAGTTCAACGATTATGTAAGTATAGGTGTTGAAGGTTTCTGGAACGACATGAACGAAATTGCCACGTGGGGGCAAATGATACCCGAGAATATAGAGCTCGACTTCGAAGGCAACAAAGCATCGATGCGCAGAGGCCGGAATATATATGGCATGCAAATGGCGCGTGCAACCTACGAAGGCGCGAAAGCATTGCTGAAAGGTAAACGTCCTTTTAACCTGACGCGCTCCGGCTTTTCAGGCGTACAACGTTATGCTGCCGTATGGACTGGTGATAACGTTGCTTACGATGAACACATGTTACTCGGTGTGCGTCTCGTAAACAGCATGGGCTTAAGCGGTATAGCATTTGCCGGTTATGATGTGGGCGGTTTTGTTGGCGATGCCAATTCAAAACTGTTTGCACGCTGGATATCGCTCGGTGCACTCTCTCCTTTCTTCCGCGGGCACTCGATGATTAACAGTCGCGACTCCGAGCCATGGGCGTACGGTGAAGAAGTTGAGCAGATTTCACGTAACTATATCAAGTTCCGTTATAAGTTACTGCCCTATATATACTCGCTCTTCTATGATGCGGCCGTTACAGGGATGCCGGTGCAGCGCTCGCTCGCCATAGACTATACGCACGACTTCAAAGTATACGATGGCCAGTTTCATAATCAATATATGTTTGGTCCTTCGTTGCTGGTAATACCTGCAGAAAGTACCAAAGACTTCGTGAAAGCCTATCTGCCGGAAGGCGAATGGCATTTGTTATACAACGGTCAGAAATACCAGGGACACTCCGAGATAGTGATTGAATGCCCGGTACAACGTCTTCCTGTATTTGTAAAAAGCGGGGCCATTATACCGATGAAACCCGTGCGGGCCAGTACAAAAGAATTGAATGACGAAATCATTCTGCATATATATACCGGTAAGCAAAGCTCATCGTTCCTGTTCTATGAAGATGACGGCACAACGTTCCGTTATCAACAAGGTGAATACGCCAAGCGCCAGCTGGAATATATAGCACCCGATAACACATTGATCATCGGTGCCACGGAAGGAAACTATGCTTCACCGCATCGTAAGTTGAAAGTTATACTGCATGGTCTGGAACATACACCAGCCCAGGTTGAAGTGAATGGCGAGATGCTTGCCCTTCACAACGACATCAACCAGTTCTTTATGGCGCTCGAAAAATTTGACCCGTTCTTTGATCCGGAGCCTGCACCCCAGGAAAACGTACACAGCTTCGAAACCGAATACAGTACCGGCCAGATCGTTATTCGCTGGTAACCTTCCCGATAGTATTTTCTTAAGTCAATAAAGTCTGGCAAATGCGTCAGATTTTATTGACTTTAGCAACCAACAAACGTTTGAACTAACCTACCCGTAAATGAGTACAGCATCTTTGCAAAAGCCGCGTTTATCGTTCTGGCAGATCTGGAACATGAGTTTCGGATTCTTCGGAATACAATTCGGATTTGCTCTTCAGAACGGAAATGCTTCCCGTATACTCGGAATTTTTGGTGCCGATGTTGAACACCTCTCGTGGTTCTGGCTCGCAGCTCCGTTAACGGGTATGATCATTCAACCGATCATTGGTTATTATAGTGATCGCACGTGGACTTCACTCGGTCGCAGGCGTCCGTACTTTCTGGCAGGTGCTATATTTGCCTCCACGGCATTGATCTTTATGCCGAACGCAGATATACTCGTGCACCTGTTACCTCCGCTCTATGTTGGTGCCGGTATACTCATGATCATGGACGCATCGTTCAATGTGGCGATGGAACCGTTTCGCGCGCTGGTTGCCGATCTGCTTCCCTCCGATCAGCGTACGCTTGGATTTTCCATACAGACATTTTTGATTGGACTCGGGGCTATATTAGGCTCCACGTTACCCTATATATTTGCAGAATTCTTCGGAGTAGAAAAGACAGCACCTGCCGGGGAAGTGCCCTTCAACGTAACACTATCATTTTATATAGGAGCAATCATTTTTCTTGCCGCTATACTCTGGACAGTTTTTACAACGAAAGAATATCCACCGGATGAAGAGCAACATGCAGCATCTTCTTCTCACAAAGGATTAGGCCAGATAGCAGCAGACTTCACCGGCATGCCGAAAGCTATGAAGCAACTCGGTATCGTACAATTCTTTTCCTGGTTCGCCTTGTTCTCGATGTGGGTGTTCACAACATCCGCTGTCGCTACACATGTATATGGCTTGCCGGTATCGGATACATCTTCCGAAACCTATCAGAATGCCGGTAACTGGGTAGGTGTATTGTTTGGTACTTACAACGGAGTTTCCGCCTTATACGCTTTGTTACTTCCTGCTATTGCGTATAAGATCGGTCGAAAACTTACGCATGCACTTTCATTGACGGCCGGTGGTATAGGACTGATCTCGATATACTTTATTCACGATCCTGATTTATTAATTCTTTCGATGATCGGTGTTGGTTTTGCCTGGGCCAGCATCCTCGCTATGCCGTATGCTATACTGGCGGGCTCCATCCCACCCTATAAAATGGGTATATATATGGGCGTATTCAACTTCTTCATTACGCTTCCGCAGATTGTCAACGGTATTATTGGCGGACCGATCGTAAAGTATATTTACGGTTCGCATGCCATCTATAGCATAGTCATGGCCGGTATATTTCTACTCATCGCAGCCTTCTGCGTACGGTTTGTAGAAGATACAGATGATGTTGTGAAAGCATGAAAAAGATTATTCTGCACGGTATCCTCTCCGTTGTCTGCAGCCTTTGTTATGGGCAGGATTATACCTTATTCACTAAAACAATTCAGTCGTTTTATACGTCTCCGGCAGAAGCTGAGAAACAATGGAATGCACTGGTGGATGCAGAACGAATTCCGTTTGCTGTAGGCGACTCTGTAGCTTTTTTCTATCGCGGAGAGGCTGTATCTGTGGCATGGACCGGTGATTTTAACGGCTGGGGTTACGACAAAAAGTTCAACACCAACGGCAAGCGTATACCCGGCACAACGCTGTGGCTACTGAAAACTTCTTTTCCGTCAGACGCACGACTGGATTATAAGGTTATCGTGAATGGTACAACCCTGTTGCTCGACCCGGTCAATCCGCATCAGCAATGGTCGGGCGTTGGTGGCGGCAGTCCGAATTCCGAACTGCGCATGCCTGCGTGGAAACCGGAAGCTATAGCACAATTCAACGAAACTATACCGCACGGTAAAATTGTAAAAGATATACTTCTGAACAGCACATCACTGGGCTACCAGGTAACGTACAGTATCTATACGCCACCGGGTTACAACGCTTCAGCTAACATGCTTTACCCGGTGCTATATGTAACGGATGGCTACGAATACCTGCACGAACAGATGGGTAATATGCCGGTTGTACTCGACAATCTCATTCACGCGAAAAAGATCAAACCCAGTGTTGTGGTGTTTATCGACCATAGCTAACCTGTTAAACGTTCAAACAAACGTAGAATGCAGGAGATCGCCATGAATGAGCAATACCGCACATTTGTTACGACTGAACAGATCCCTAA
>CBIHOZ010000217.1:0-10443 GCA_966211525.1 uncultured Chitinophaga sp.
TTCTTACTTCTTACTTCTTACTTCTTACTTCTTACTTCTTACTTCTTACTTCTAAACTACTCCCCCTCCGGAATAATCGAAATACTTCCATCGCGTTCCAACACTGCGTACTTCACCTGGTCCATCCGTTCGAGGCCGTGTAGTTGTCTGGCTGCTTCCATCACATCGTCTTCATCAACTTTACTTTTCTGCATGCGCTTTTTCAGTGGCTTGCCGCGATCTACTATGATAAGCGGAACGCCATCCGCTATATGCTCAAAACCCTTCGACTTATCTTTCAGAATCGAAAACAGAAAATCAGTTGCTATCAACGTACACACCATAATGAAACAGGCGAGCAATGAATAGTCTTCACCGATCAGCGCATCGGTAGTTGTTTCACTGATAATCAGCAACAATACAAAATCGAATGTTGTAATTTCAGCAAGTGTTCGTTTACCGGATATTCTGAATATAATATATACAAAGAGATATACAGCGAGACCACGTATAACCGGATTCATAATCTTACGGGTATATATATTGATTTATTGAAAATATAGCATCGTTCACCTCCAGGGCACCGGTGAGTGATCCGGTTTGCCGTGGCGTCAGGTAATAGACAATATTTACTTCGCCACGAGCATCAAAAATATAATGTACTTTACCTTGCTCCGTCCGGTTTGCTTTTGGTTCTGGGAGAATTGATCTGATCTCAAAATTTTTCAGATACTCACTTGGGAACGCCACATCCAGTTCTGGTGTGTTGCTTTCAGCTACGTCAATCTTAAGTTCCATCGAGCCTTCGTGCCGGTAAAACCGTTCATACTCGAGCGTAACATTTTTGATCGAAGTAGTTTGTTTGCTCAATATACCGTCACCGAATAACCCAAGTAATGCCAGCAGGACAAACACCAGCATGATGCTGAGCCCTATACGCTGAACAATCCAACCGGTCTTTTGCAGCGGCAAGCGTTCTTCTATTTCCAGACCGGGATTAACAACTTCCTCAACAGAATTCTTTTGTGGCGTCATAGCGCATTCCTTAATCTTGGGAGAAGTCAAAAAAGTATGCCACCGGTATAGATATCCGTTAGTCGTTATCCGTTAACAGGTATTCGTTAACCGGTAAATTTGTTTCAACACGTTAACGAAGAAAATCGATTATAGGTGAGGAACCTAAAGGTTTAGAGAGCTGATGTGTGAAATTATAGTGGAAGAGAATCCGTTGACTGTTAAATATAGTATATACCGGCAAGCGTGCAGACAATGTCTGCACCTGCCGGTATATTATAATTAGCTTACTTTCTTTCCCTTAGCGGGTTTGTCTTTGGCAGGTTTATCTTTACCCTTATCCTTCTGTTTCTTTTTGATTAATTTTCCATCTTCACCAAACACAGCTTCCCATTTTTCCTGGTCGTTCTTCAGGTCCATTTCATAGGTCGTTGCATTTCCTTCCAGCATCTTATATACTCCGGATACTTTAAAGTTGCTATAGTCCTTCTTCAGCGCAGCGGTTACTGCTGCAGGCAACTCGCTTTCCTTGATGTCAATTTTATGCTTCACGAGTTTGCCATTGCCATCAAGCCAGCCTTTGTGTTCAACACCAGCCACCTTGAACTTAACGGTATGCGCATCCGATTTCTTTTCCCATTTAGTCTCTGTAGCCTGTGGGAAATCCTTTTTGAAAGCAGCAACAACAGAAGCGGGCACCTGCGATTCCGGAATCTCCTGTGCAAATGATGTTACTACCGATAGTAACATAGCGGTAATTAAGAGTATTGTTTTCATAGCGATCGATTATACACAAATATACTTTAAATCGCCGGACGTGCGAACAGCGTCAAAAAAGTTATGTTCGAAAATGGTATATTCCGTATCGCCACCGGACGAAGTAACTGCCTGGCACGACCAACGATATTTTGATTCCGCTATAATATGCCGCTATTTATATATGGCATATATATTGGAACGGCTGCGATGTTAACCCCTACCCTATGCTCCGAAACTATCTTCTTGTCGCCATCCGAAACCTGATCCGTAACAAAGTATTTTCACTCATCAATGTAGCGGGGCTGGCGTTAGGACTTTCTACATGTTTCGTTATTTATCAATATATACAGTTCGAGCGGAGCTACGATCGCTTCCATGCCGATGCCGATCGCATCTATCGAATTCCCGTTGAGTATACCGGCAGTTTTTCAACACTTCCCTTTACAGCAACCAATCATCCGGCAGTAGGTCCGGCATTGAAAGCAGATTTTCCGGAAGTTGAAGACTTTGCCCGGCTCGTGCGACTAAGTTTGTTTACCAACGCTGCGGCACTTGCATACGAGCCTGCTGCCGGTGATGTTGTGGCTTTTAACGAAGGCATGATATATGTTGCCGATCCTTCGTTCCTCAGTATATTTTCGTTTCCTATGAAAGAAGGCACTGCCGCTACAGCATTGCAGGAGCCATCCTCCATTGTGCTCACCGCCAGTATAGCACATAAATATTTTGGTGATGAACCTGCATTGGGCAAAGAGCTGAAACTGAATGGCGACAACATCATGAAAGTCTCTGGAGTCCTCGATGACATTCCGCAGAATTCTCATTTACAGTTTGATATACTTCTATCGTTCAACCTCATGGCGGAGAAATGGGGCTATGATATATGGGGCTGGCCTGAATTCTACAACTATATTAAACTGAAAGAAGGTGCCGACCCGAAACAGGTAGAAGCAAAACTTCCCGCGTTCCGTGAAAAATACCTGGGAGAAAGAACGAAGCAATATAAAATTCAGTCGAAATTTCATTTGCAACCCCTCACCGATATACATCTCAAATCAAACTTCTCGCTGGAACAAAGTCCCAATGGAAGTGAGCGAACGGTATATTTTCTTTCCCTGCTGGCGGCCTTTATACTGGTGATTGCGTGGATCAACTATATTAACCTCTCTACTTCAAAATCGCTGGAACGCTCCAAAGAAGTTGGTCTCCGTAAAGTAGTAGGCGCAAATAGATACCAGCTCGTATCACAATTTTTCTTCGATGCACTGCTTGTAAATTTGCTGGCGCTGTTCATCTCGCTCGGTATAATTCCATTCAGTCTCAACTGGCTGGGTAATGTTGTCGGGAAAGACATTACCAATTTTGTATATACTTCCGGATGGTGGTATAGCAGCTCGTTCTGGCAAGTAGTGCCTGCGGTCGTGCTCGGTGGTGTGTTGCTGGCGGGACTATATCCGGCATTGGTATTCTCGTCCTTCAGACCGGCCGTTGTACTGAAAGGTAAATTTTTCAAATCACAATCCGGTATAGCAATCCGCAGGTATATGGTATCGTTTCAATATATACTGTCCATTTTTCTGGTGGCGGGTACGATCACGATCTATCGGCAGTTGGCTTATATGGACAATATCGATGTAGGATATGCCAAAGACCAGATCCTCGTACTTAAAACTCCGGCTGTGTATGATTCCACTATTCATGATAAAATAGATTACCTCAAGAATGAACTGAAACAATTTCCGGCTGTCAAGGATGTATCCGTATCGTCTGATATACCGGGGCATGCCATTGTTGACCGCAATAAAATCCGCAGACTCACACAAGACCCGGGTGATGGCTTCATGACACAAATTCAAGGTATAGATCACGACTTCACCACGACCTTCGATGTAGAGGTTATTGCTGGTCGTTCCTTCCGGGAAGGAGAATCGATGAGTCCTATATTCAGCTATAATCGCGGCCCGGCAAAGCCTATTAAAGTATTGATCAACGAATCAGTTGCCAAAGGTTTAGGCTATGAGAACCCTGAGTCTGCCGTACATGAAAAGATTGCGTTTGCGTATGGTTCGGGCGAGCATATCGCTGAAGTTATAGGCGTTGTTAAAAATTATCACCAGACGTCTCTCAAAGAAAAATACAAACCCATTCTGTATATATATCCCGGTGATGTAACGTGGCGGTATATTTCACTTCGTGTAGACACGGACAACATCGCGAAATCGCTCGCCTCTTTCGAGAAAACGTATGAGTCTGCTTTTCCGGGCGGTGTGTTTGATTACTTCTTTCTGAACGATCACTTCAACAGCCAGTATAAATCTGATCAGCAATTCGCCACCATCTTTACAACGTTTACCCTACTGGCCATTTTAGTATCGTGCCTTGGCTTGCTAGGACTTTCAATCTTCGCGACTACACAGCGTACCAAAGAGATCGGCATTCGTAAAGTGCTGGGCGCTTCCTTCACTACAATCCTGGTGTTGTTCTCGAAAGATTCCGTGCGCATCCTCCTTGTCTCATACCTGATAGTAGTACCTGCCATATACTTTGCGGCAAGTCAATGGCTAAACAACTTTGCCTTTCACACGGGCATGGGTTGGGAGATTTATATACTGCCACCGCTGGGTTTACTCGTAATCTCACTTTGTACCATTTGTGCCGTATGCATACGCACAGCGTTTATCAACCCAAGTATATCGTTGCGACAGGAATGATCTTAGGCTTCTCACATCAGGCAAAACAGTTTACTTTGCTTGTCCTTTATGTTACCCACTTCGTTGCTTACAGCACACTTTGGCGGAAGCGTAATGGTGAAGTGCTTACACTCCCGGATTTTGAAGTGAACGAATCGTACATGGAATGAAATTACAGTATGCATTCGTTCAACTTAAACAGAATCCGAATGTATACACTTGGTATTAATGCAGCCTTCCATGATTCTTCAGCGTGCATCGTGAAAGATGGTAAACTTCTGGCAGCCGCCGAAGAAGAACGTTTTACGCATTACAAACATGGCAAGAGACCGATACCGTTCTCTACGTATGAATTGCCTTTTCATGCCATTGCTTATTGTCTCAAAACAGCAGGCATTCACCTGAACGATGTTGATCATATCGCATACTCTTTCGATCCGTACCTGCTGATACCGGATGACGTAAAGGGAAATCCACATATTGAGATTCCGTTTGAAGGACGTGAGAAGAAACACGATGCCTGGCTGTCTCCATGGGACCCGCTGTTTCTCTCAAGTATAGTACATGCACCGTATCAACTGGTGGACGGCTACCCGCATCACTTACAGGAATATTTTTACAAAGCTGATGCTGTTACAGGCAAATGGCATTGGGTCAATCATCACCTCGCGCATGCTGCGAGTGCTTTTCATGCATCACCTTATCAGCAAGCCGCGGTAATGACGCTGGATGGTCGCGGAGAAGTGGCGACCACTTCATACTATACAGGCAGCGGAAATAATCTTAACCTGATCGGACAGGTAAATATGCCGCATTCCCTGGGACTGCTCTATGAGCAGGTAACATCATACCTGGGCTTCTTGCATTCATCTGACGAGTATAAAGTAATGGCGCTCGCTTCCTATGGCAAGCCGGAGTTTGTAAAGGAATTCCGTTCCATCATTCACCTGCAAGACAAGGGTATATATACGATCGATGCAACAGACTTCTCTCAACTGTTCGGACCTTCTCGCAGACGTGGAGATGAATTTACCAAGCATCATTTCAATATAGCGTACTCGCTGCAGTATGTTTTGCAGGAGACGGTACTCGAACTCGCAAACTGGCTGCATGAGACAACGCGCGAAGAAAATCTGTGTATGGCAGGAGGTGTAGCGTTGAATTGCGTGATGAATGCATACCTGCGTGATAAAGGTCCGTTTAAAAATATATGGGTTCAGCCGGCAGCGGGCGATGCCGGCACATCACTGGGGGCAGCGCTCAGCATCGATGCGCAGCAACGAAATGACAACACGCGCTAGTTTGAAATGGACCATGCGTACTGGGGCCCCGGCTATACCGATGATGAGATCGAAAAATTTATGAAGTGGGCGAAGGTGCCGTATCGCAAAGCTGAAAATATAGCAGAGGCTGCAGCCGCTATACTTGCTGAAGATAAAATTATAGGATGGTATCAGGGGCGAATGGAATTCGGGCCAAGAGCATTGGGCAGTCGTTCGATACTCGCCTCTCCTATCAATGCCTCGATGCAGGCACGCCTGAACGAAGTAAAAGATCGCGAAGACTTTCGTCCGGTTGCACCGGTTGTGCTAGAGGAAGACGCAGCAGCATGGTTTGAGAACGCTTCGTATTCGCCTTTCATGTTGTTCGTTCATCATGTAAAAAATGAAAAGGCTTCGCAGATACCAGCTGTGAGACACGTGGATGGCACTGCGCGTATCCAGACCGTTAACCGGAACCAACATGCCTTATATCATGATTTGCTACAGGAATTTAAAAAGTTAACCGGTGTACCTGTACTGATCAATACATCCTTCAATACCCTGGGCAAACCTATTGTGTGTACACCGCGCGATGCCATTGAATGCTTCTGGACTTCTCCGTTCGATGCGCTCATTATCGGGTCTTTCATTGTTGAAAAAGATCCTGCAGCTTCGTTCATGAATAACCTGGAGATGCAGGAATCTATAGCAGCAGATTAAAATGAACTTACCAAATCCGGGGATGTTGCAGCGCTGGGTGACAGCAGCTCTGTAACATTCCTGATTACATACCGGACATCGGCTGCTTTATCAGCCTGTATAATGCGGTGCAGCGATGTATCCAGCGGTGCCCATCGCTCTACTTTGGAATATAGCGAGAATATAATAACACTCGGAATATGGAGCGCTGACGCGACATGCGATACACCGGTATCGTTGCTGATCAGCAAAGCACTGTTCTTCATCACGAGCGCGAGTTCACCTATATCAAGATGTCCAAGTATATCAACAATGTTGATCACGGGATAAGTGATACGCGCTGCGACATCCTGTACTATAGCAGCCTCTTCACGCGAACCGGTGAGCACAATGGTATAGCCCTGGTCACCTATGAAATTGGCTATCGCCGCAAAATTTTCAGCAGACCACCTGCGCAGCGGATTACGAGCCCCGGGATGTATACATATATATTTACCGGGTTGCAGATCGAGTTGCGCACTGATGCGTGCAAAATTCTTGTATTCTTTCGCGAGAATCGGAAACTCCAGGTCGGTGCCTTGTCGTGGCATGCCGAGTGCATCGGTAATCTTCAGGAACCGGAGTATTTCATGTTCGGTATCATCTGATATTGGGAACAATCGTTCATCAGGAGTATATTCATTCGCAAGGCGAAGTCCTGCCGTATACCGCGCGTTAAATAACATGCACATACTGTTGGTAAGAATTCCGTTTCCCTGCATTTGTAACACGAGGTCGAACTGTTGTTGTTGCATCTCGCGGAGAAATGTTACAATTCGCTCGGGTACTAATTCCTGTTCCGGTAAACCAGGCCATCCGGGAAATTCAATGAAGGCATCAAAGTAATGTTGAAATCGCTCGACAAAATATTTTTCCCAGGGTAATCCGATCAGGGTAATAAGCGCGTTTGGACATGCAGCCCGTAATGCGCGCACTGCCGGTATAATACACAACATATCGCCCAGGTATAATGCCCGTACAATGCCGATGCGTTGAATGACAGAGCGATCAAAAGTAATAGGTTCAGGTGTCTGGCCTCTCATAGTGGAAATATCTTTTACACTACTCCTATAAAGTAATGCCCGGCATGTGTTTTTATAAATATACCTTCCTATGACACCGCTTATATCCGTAGTTATTCCCACGTATAAACGCCCCGCATTGTTGCTGCGATGTGTAGATGCTCTCTCTAAACAATCTTTTCTCAGCCAGAATTTTGAAGTGATCATTGTCAGTGACGGGCCTGACGATGAAACAAGACATGCTGTTGAAAACACGTGTGGTACGCTGTATCCGGAACTTGCCGTACAATATATAGCACTGCCGGCAAAAGGTGGTCCGGCCGCGGCCCGCAACCTCGGCTGGCGAAATGCAAAGGCAGCATTTATAGCGTTTACAGATGATGACTGTGTACCCGATGCAGCGTGGCTGCAACAACTTTACGATGCTTATATAACAACCGGTCTCAAAGAAGCAGCATTTACCGGCAAAACCATTGTGCCTATACCACCAACACCCACCGACTACCAGCGAAATATAGCGAACCTCGAACGTGCCGAGTTTATCACAGCCAACTGTGCGGCTACACGCAGCGCGCTGAAGCGAATCAACGGACTGGATGAAGCCTTTACCATGGCCTGGCGTGAAGACAGTGATTTTCAGTTTCGGCTGATACAACAAAACATTCCGATTATACCGGTAACGCAGGCGTGTGTTGTACACCCGGTGCGTAAAGCTCCGTGGGGTATATGTATACGCGAGGAGAAAAAAGGAATGTTCAACCCTTTGCTGATGAAGAAGCATCCTGAATTGTGCAGACAGAAATTCAGAATTACTCCGCCCTGGTATTACTATGTTATGATCGTGTGCTTCCTAGCGATGGTCGCCGGTATAATTGCGGGAGCTTCCTGGCTGGTATATCCTGCACTGGCTGTGTGGATGATATTGCTGATTGATTTTATCCGCAAGCGACTACAGCATACTTCGCGATCGTTCAGTCATGTGATGGAAATGGTGATCACCTCTCCGCTCCTTCCGTTTTTATCGATATACTGGTGGTGGTACGGAGCATTTCGTTTTGATGTATTTTCGTTACCGCTGCGCAAGCGGTAATGCTATATCTTCCGAGTTCAGCAGAGATTCTACCGCGTTCATCACATCGTCTGGTAAAGCGGACGATGGCTGATTTTTGAAGTAATGTTCCTGCACATAGCGGATGATCTCATTTTTACTTTGCATTTCTTCCGGAACATCAAACGGCAATACAGCGCCCGGTACTTTCCAGGGTGTATGCTGCGGATTGGTAAGTGCATAGAGCACGATCACGCGTGTTTCAGTAGCCGCTGCTATATGAATGGTACTCGTATTAACCGATATAACCAAAGAAGCACGCTTGATCAGCATGACAAACTCTTCTACCGAGAGCAATCCCGCCAGGGAGTATACATGTCCGCCGATTGCCTGTGCTATACGCTTTGCCAGTGGTGCTTCTGATCCGGTACCGGTAATTATTACCTGCAATTCGTATGTACTTGTAATTTTGCGTGCTATATCAATCCAGTATTCTTCGGGGTACTCGCGTTTCTTTTCGCTTACACCGGGATGCAGAATGATCCACGGCTTCATGAAATCTATACCTTCATTCCGTAACTTTTCCCGGGTGGCAGGCCAAGCATGCTCCGGTAAATCAAGGTGTATACGATCGTCTTTTACGGTCGCTCCTATACTTTTCACCAGTGCCAGGTCACGCTTTACCTGGTGTCGTATCAATGTATACGGTTCTTCGTCCGGTAGCCAGTGCGTTAACAGCTGGTATGGATTTTCGCGACAGTATGCAAGGCGCATGGGTACATCGGCCATATAGAGCAACATTGCTGCCGGTAATGGACTCTGACTATATACCGTGAAAATGATAGCGGCATCGAAACGTTGTGATTTGATGACTTGCACCATGTTGCGTACATCATTCGCATCACCGGATTGTAATTTTACCCAGGGAACATCGAAGACAATAACATCATCGATCTCGGGAATCATCCGCGCAATGGAACTTCCCATGGAAGACGTCAGCAGTGTAATCGAACTCTGAAATGATTCTTTCAAGGCGCGAAAAGCCGGTGACGACATAATTACATCACCCATGTTATCAAGCCTTACGCACAGTATTTTCTTACATTCTTTCCACGGCTTCATGCCATAGCAGAGGTAAAATCATGTGCCAGCGATGTATTGGATGAATGAATGCGTTGAATGATGCGTGATGTAGAATGATCGGGCACGAAGGGTATAAATCGTATCTCGCCACCGTTCTTCCGAATGGTTGCTGCCTCTGGTAAATCTGCTTCGGTATAATCGCCACCCTTCGCGAAGACGTGGGGCTTTACTACTTCCAGCACGGGTATAGGGGTATCATCTTCCTCACTTCCAAAAGCAACTACGTAATCTATACACCGCAAAGCCGTGAGTACTTTCATGCGATCGGGCAGGGTATTGATCGGACGTGTCTCACCTTTCAGTCGCCTGATACTATCGTCCGTATTTACACCTACAATGAGTACATCTCCCAGATTGCGCGCCTGCTCCAGGTACGATACGTGGCCGCTGTGCAGTATATCAAAACAGCCGTTGGTAAAAACGATTCTTCTTCCCGTGTTATGGTATAGATCGCAGAGCATTTCCAATGTCTCATAAGACGATATATACTTTGAATTTACATCAAAGTAATTTTGCAGTTCCTTGCACGAGCAGGATGCCGTGTCTTCTTTTTGTATCGCGATAGCTGCCGCAGCTGTAGCCACCGCGGAAGCTGTTATGGCAGTAGCCCCCGCCAGGGAGGCCAGTGTAAATGCGCTGATATAGGTATCGCCTGCACCCGATACATTCGGGTTTGCAACCGCAGGTGCTGTAGTCCGATAAATACAATTACTTTTATCAAACAGCAATGCTCCCTCGGCATCCAGTGTGAGCGCTGTTATTTGTGCCTGTGTTGGGCTATATAATGA
>CBIHOZ010000218.1:0-10364 GCA_966211525.1 uncultured Chitinophaga sp.
CGACACGGTAAACTGCACTACTACCAATACCTTTCGTGGCAGCGAAGCATTACGCCCCGCCCTAAATGTACCTTTCAAAACTTTTACCGGCTGAAACGATGAAAGGAATAAAGCAGGGTATGTCCCGGATATAAATCCCGTTATAGCAGCAAAGCCAATGCAGGCAATCCAGAACCGGTACGAGTGCCAAAGTATAGCTATATTTTTTCCGGAGATCTCGTTGAACCAAGGCAATGCTCCCTGTACAATTACCAATGACAATGTACATGCAAGCAACGCAACCAACAATGACTCGGAGAAGAACTGACTGATCAATTGGACACGCAGCGATCCTATCGATTTACGTATACCTACTTCTTTCGCACGTTGCTCGGATCGCGCAGTGCTCAGGTTCATGAAATTTATACAGGCAAGAAACAGCACAAAGATCCCGATCAGCAACAGCATGCGTACGTATTGGATCTGGCCGCCTCCGGAGTATACTCCATTCTCAAATTCCGAGTATAGCCGCCAGCGACTCATCGGGTGCAGAAACAATGCGGGCTTGAATCTCGCATCATCGTCTACCTGCATAACACGCTTCAGCTTGGCATCTTTTATACCTTCAGACGCAACGGAGAGGCTAACATTTTCTCGCACTTGTACAAGGCATCGGAACCAGCTGTTGCCCCAGCCTACGCGTTGTTCCATACCCGGGCCTATGATCTGCCATGACAGCAAAACATCGTACTCAGCGAACGAACAATTCTCCGGAAGGTCTTCATATATACCGGTTATAGTAACATCAAATTCATGATCAACGCGAATGATCTTATTGATCGGATCTTCGTTGCCAAAAAGTGCGAGAGCCGCTGAACGCGAGAGCATCGCTCCATTTATATCGTTGAGACCGGTGCGCGTACCATGCACCATATCGAGTGTAAGCATCTCGGCTATGGCGGGCTCCGTAAAGCTTCCGGTCATATTTACTGTCTTATTGTTAAAGGTGAGTTTGTGACTGCTTGGAAACGTAGAGATTATCACGTGATCAAAGTAATTACTATAATTACTGCGCAGCTCGGTGCCCAATTGCATCGCCTGACTTCCCCACGTCTCTATCTTACCATCGAAGGTCTGGTTTTGCAATACCTGCGCAATGCGTCCATAGTTCTTAAAATTCGTGTCGTATGAGACTTCATCGTATACCCAGAGTCCAATAAGTATAGCAATGGCCATTCCCATCGCAAGTCCGCCAATGTTGATGAAGGAGTAGCCTTTATTCCGGAGAAGATTTCTCCAGCCGATGGTAAAATAACTTTTGATCATAGCAGGGTTGTTTACAGGTTGTAGTCCACGAAACGATTTAATAATAGAAGGTCTGAAGAGAAGAAGTACATCAAACACGAATCGAACATCAGCGCTGCGCTTTCCTTTTTCGAAGAGTCGTTCGTTGTATAACTCCACCAGGTCTCCTTCGATATAGGTCTTAAGCTCCGGTCGGCAAAACCACCGGAAGAAACGCATGACTATGGCAGGAGGCTTATGCATAGTATAATGGTTAGCCGGTAAATTTCGGATTGAGTGCAATCTCTGGAATTGCTTTCCAAAGATTCTCACGCGTTGTCTTAGTATATTCGAGCGCACGTTTACCCAGCGCAGTAATAACAAAATAGCGCTTCGGTCTTCCGGCCCGCTCCTGCGTTGCTTCGCCTTCATGCGATTTGAGATAGCCTTTGTCTTCGAGTCGTTTCAAAGCGCTTTGCAATGCGCCTACACTTACTTTGCGCCCGAGCCTTTGTTCGATCTCTTTCTTGATTGACACACCATACGCATCGTTGTAAAGAATGCCTACCGTAAGCATAACAACTTCCTCAAACTCACCAAGCTGATACTTCTTCATGATTTATACCGCATAATAAATTCCTAAATGCAGTATTAATAATGATGCCAGAATCTGAAAAGCCTTTAAATGAAGTTTAATCCGATATTGTGCTTTGGGGTGTTGTCCGGCAGCGCACGTTTTTGTCCGCAACCAGAGCGGAATAGCTGCTGGCTACTGAGGGCTGGCTGCAGGATATTTGCGTTGATTTAGCATTTCTTTCTTTCAGGTTGATTGTTGCTATAGCAAAATAGGACAACGGGGCTCTTTTATTATAGGACGATATATAGGCTGGTTTGCTTGGTGGTATATATTTAGTCCTGGGATGAAAGTAAGTTCAATCTACTTGTGAAAAGTTTTCTCCGGAGTAGCCGGTTTTCTGATGAGGCCGAGGGCTTTGTTGCGAATGGAGATGTGTTGCTGAATGTGTTTATCTTCGATGAAACGTCTTTCGAATACTTTCAGAATGTCCCATTCAGTAATTACACCCAGAAGTTGCTTGGTATCACGAGCTACTACGGGCAGCATCCCTTGCCGTGACTTCAGCATAATTTCGAGGGCAATCTCCAACGCATTGTCGGGGTATACGGTAAACATTTTTTCCTCCAGCAAAGACGATGCTTCGATATTGTGATTATCGCACCGGTACAGTTTAGCACTGTCAATGATACCAGTTGCCCAATGATTCTCTCTTACCAAAATCCATTTCCCACTATTATCATCTGTGTCCGACTGCTTGATCTGTGCGATTGCCTGTGCAACGGTATGGCTACCGGAAATGGATATGATACCGGCATCATCGGTGCTCCGGGCTATATCTGCCACCGTCTTCAACTCCAGCACATCGGGTCGGTAGTTCTCCGGCATTTGTATTCCTCTTCGCTTTATCTTCTCGGTCATGATGGTGGTGCGCATCATGATGAAGGATACCATATAGGCTGTTGAGCAACCTGCTATCAAGGGCAGCAATGTACGCTCCTGCATGGTCGTTTCCATCGCGAATACAATGGACGTAAGAATCGCACGGGATGCTCCTGCAAACAACGCAGCCATACCAACCAATGCTGCCAACGGTATACTGATATGGGCTTCGGGAAAATAGTGCTGCACAAATATACCAAGTAAACACCCGATCGAACTTCCAATGGTTAACAACGGAGCTAATGTACCGCCCGATGTACCGCTGCCCAGCGCAATTGCCCAGGATATAAATTTCCAAAAGCAAAGTGATATCAATATAGTCAGCGGTAAATTTCCGGAGAGCGCGGCTGTTATATTATCATATCCTACTCCTAATGTTCGCGGAGCAAAGTATCCGATCGCACCAACAGCAATCCCTCCTATAGCGGGCCACCACATCCAGTGTACGGGAAGTTTTTCAAATTGATCTTCCACCCAGTATACAGCCTTGGTAACGAACACCGATGCAAGTCCTACTGCAATACCAATCCATGCATACGCCACTACGGCCAGACTATTAACCGGAGGTACTAGTGGCATCGGAAATGTTGGTGATGAAGAAAACAAAATGAAGTGCATACACGCACCGGTTATACAGGCAATCATTACCGGCAAAAAACTCTTGGCAGAAAATTCAAACAACAGTAACTCGATTGCTAAGAGTATAGCGGCAAAAGGAGTTCCGAAGATGGCCGTCATACCAGCCGTAGCACCGGCCGCAAGAAGTATCTTTCGCTCCTGCGCGGTGATGTGTAATGTCTGTCCGCAGAAAGATCCGAGCGCACCACCGGTTGATATAATCGGTCCCTCAGCCCCAAAGGGTCCGCCTGTACCAATGGAGATTGCTGCGGACAGTGGTTTCAGAATGGTGATCATCGGATGAATCTTGCTCTCTTCCGTTACAATCTTTTCCATTGCTTCGGGTATACCATGGCCGCGTATAGCACGCGAGCCAAATTTAGCGATAAGTCCAACCAGTAAACCTCCGATTACCGGTATAGCAATGACCGTATACCCTAATGTGTTATCTGCTGGTGATGATTCATGAAAAGAAAAATCACCAAAGAAGAATATATTTGTAAAAAGACCAATGAGCAGCACGAGCAGCTTCGCTATACCACCTACGATGATGGCATTGACCAGCGCGAGTGCTGTAATGAATATAATTCGTTTTACACTGGCTGAAGGAGAATTTACCTGCTCGTGAATATGGATGGCGGCCGTCTTGCCAACGTTGTCCAACCTCTCTTGCTCTGTCATGATGACTTTTCCGATTTATATAGGGTCGAAACCCAAAAGGGCCGCAGTATAGAACCTTACCGCGGGATAAGATTTGACTTTTGTCAAAAACCGGAAAATAAAAGTGAGAGAACGTGTTTGATCAGGACTATAGAAAGAGCGACACTTCCTTTTGAATTCGTTTCAGTTGTTCCGGACCGTTGATCTCCATGCTGCTTCCGCGACTGACCACCAGCTTCTCCTGCTTGAGCAACTTCAGCATTCTTGCCAGAGTCTCATTGGAGGTACCGATGAGACAGGCCAGGTCTGCTTTGGGAAGCGTAATTTTTACCGGCCATTTCGAAGGTTCACGATAGCGTTCTGCCAATAAAAGTATATTTAGAAGGAGTCGCTCCTTTACCGTAGTTCTGGCCAATATCGAAACTATATTTACCCAAACGGTAAACTCATGGCTGAGATACTTCAACAGGAGATTTGACAGCGCTGTTGACTTTTTCAATGCATTTTGAAAATCACGCCTGGGTATAAATACAACCGTACAGGGCTCCAGCGTGGTAGCGCTTACGGGGTAACGCTCGTTGCTTAATATAGGGCGATAACCAAAGATCTCACCGGCTCCGTGAATGGCGATGATCTGCTGCGTACCGGAGGAAGTGCTCTGGTATAGCTTTACCCTGCCCTTCTTTAATATATATACTCCTTTCGGATACGTTCGTTCTTCAAAGATATTTATACCACGGGTATATTTAGACTCCGTACTGTTCTTGTAAAGCTGCACGCGCTCTGCTTCCCCCAGCACTTCGTCAACGGGTGTGCTGTTAAAGTAAAAAGAAGACAAATCCATGACCAAATGTACACGATGATCGCGTAGCGTAAAAATGGATTTTCTGCTACTCTACCGCTTGGCGGCCGAATGTTGTTGTCGTGACATCACTGCCGATGCCAGCATCGATATACCTAACACAAACACGATAACGATCAGCGAAACCTCTACAGGTATCTTTATAAAATCCATGAGACACATCTTGGCTCCGACAAACACCAGGATCACGGCCAGTCCGTACTTGAGGTACTGGAAGTATTTCTCGATACCCGACAGCGCAAAGTATAACGAACGCAGTCCGAGTATAGCAAACACGTTGGAGGTATATACAATGAAAGGATCTTCCGATATAGCAAGAATGGCCGGAATAGAATCCACAGCAAATATAAGATCCGTTGCTTCGATCATGATTACAACCAGGAACAACGGTGTTGCCGATAGTTGTCCACCAATGCGAACAAAGAAATTATCCTCATGAAACGCAGGTGTTACCCTGAATTTCTTTCTGACAAGTTTCACCAGCGGATTTCTCTCCGGCTCCAGTTTATCATCTTTGGACACGATCATCCGTATTGCCGTAATCACCAGGAATCCTCCGAAGATGTAGATGAGCCAATGAAAACGGTGCAACAGCTCAACACCGGCAAAGATAAAAATGACGCGCATGACCAGGGCTCCCAATACTCCCCAGAATAATACTTTATGCTGATAGATACGCGGAACGTTGAAGTACGAGAAGATCATGATGATCACAAAAATGTTATCCACACTTAAGGACTTCTCAATGATATACCCGGTAAAGAATTCGATCGCTTTCTCCTTGTCGAAATGATGGTATATGAAAAGGTTGAAAAGCATCGCCAATGCGATCCATATACCCGTCCAGGTTAATGCTTCTTTAATGGATACTTCGTGAGCTTTTCGATGGAATACACCCAGATCAAGAGCGAGCATGATAAGGACAAACGCATTAAAGGCCACCCATAGCAAGGTTGAATCGTTCATTGGCTACCAATAGATTTATAGTTTCAGGAATAACGCTAAATATCGCACATTGTTCCTACTTCACCATTTGAAATTGATTAGAAATTAATGTGCGTCTTTCCCGAAAACTATCTATATCGTATAAGCGGCTACCTTTCAGGGATAATGGACTTTATACCGGCCAACATTTTGTTCAACTTCCTCCGGCAGCATGGGAATTTCGGGAACGGACCTTTCCAACTGCGGCTTCGCCAATTCCCGGTAAATATGCTCAACCCTTAAACCGGAATCCATTGTCTCAATGGTTTCACCGGGTATGCAATAGTATACTTTTTCAATGCCCGTGAGGTAAATCAACGAGAGACATATCGGGCAAGGCTGGGCGCTGGCATAGATAACGGAACCTGCCAGGCTTGTTGACGCTATATTTTTACAGGCATCCCGTATCGCTTCAACTTCTGCATGGGCAGACGGATCATGGAGCACCTTCGCTTTGTTCCAACCCTCGCCTATAATTTTACCATCCTTTACCACAACGCTCCCAAAGGGGTGTCCATGTCCATCGCCTAAAGCTATATGACTGAGCTCGAGCGCCCGTCTCATAAAAAGTATGTTTTCATCTGTCATCTCCTTCTTGTATTGTGTCTTCCGGGTCTCATCCGCCCGTATTTTTTTTGCAGTCTTCTCCCCTTCGTGCTCCGTATAGGCACCGAACAGTACAAGCGAGAACAATAATAACAATCGTGTTGTATCCATTATAAATAGTAGTGTCCTGCAGCTTCGGGCTGGTAAGTAACTTTCATAATTTCGAATGAACCTATACCAAGCGGTATCTTCCATGAAACTATATCCCGTTCTTTCCGCCCGAGCAATGCTAATCCGATCTCTGAGAAAATAGAAACTCTTCTTTCGCGAGGTTCAGCATCCTGCGGATAGGTAATCGTAATTTCTGTTTCACGTTTACTCGCCAGGTCTCTCAGTCTCACACGCGAGTTCATGGTTATCGTCTTCTCGTCTATCTCCTCTGGTGACAACATCTCTGCCTCACGTAATCGTCTGTGCAGACTATCGATAACCTCGGGTGTCTTTGCTCTTGGTGAGCCAAACTCAATTAACCCCATCAACCTTTGATAATCGTTTACCGTAATAACCATTCGGGTTTGCATTGCTTCTTGTCTTTGCTATTTCTGATTTTGTATATACCTATACACGATCTGTGCCATGTTGAAACATGCTGCAGGACACTCCGTTCGCGGAAATGAGAAAATACCGGTGGAGCGAAATTCCCCACCGGGTACAAATCTCCCATCGGAAAAAATTAAAGATGAAACGGCCTGTGGTGCTTAATCCTGATCTTTATACTTTTGTATTCATTATGAATTCGAGTGATTTCAAACTAAAAGAACGCGTAAAGGAGCTCAACTGTCTTTACAAGCTTTCCAAAGTAGCATGGGAAGCTAAAAATGATTTTGACGTTATTATTTCGAAGACGCTCGATATACTTCCTGCGGCCATGCAGCATCCTGACCTGGCAGAAGCCAGCATTACCATGCATGCGCAGGACTATGCAACAACTAAATTTGAAAGCAGTAAATTCATTATTGAATCTGACCTGTCTGTTGATAAAAAGAAATATGGTAAAGTCAGGATCGGCTATCGTATTCCTGCCAAAGATACTGGTAAAGTAAGTTTTCTTCCCGAGGAGAAAAGGCTTCTAAAAACTGTAGCACGCGAGTTATCATTGGTGATCAAACGCGCTTCCATAGAAGAAGAAAAACAAAAACTGCAAACACAATTGCAACATGTGGAGCGACTCGCCTTTGTGGGAGAACTCTCGGCCGGTATAGCACATGAACTGAATGAACCGCTCGGGCGTGTACTGGGCTTTGCACAGCTGATCAAAAAAGCAGGCAGCCTGAACGAACAGCAAAGCGAAGATATTGAACGCATCATCAAGGCATCGCTTTACTCGCGCGAGATCATCAAAAAACTAATGATCTTCTCACGGCAGATGCCGCAGCAAATCACCAAAGTAAATCTGAATGACATCGTACATAATATACTATATTTTATAGATGTGCGCTTCCAAAGCCGTGGTATCACAATCATCAAGCAATTGGATCCGGTGCTCCCGGTTATATACGCAGATGAAGTACAAATGAGCCAGGTGCTTGTAAACCTGATTACGAACTCGGTATATGCCATGCCTGCCGGTGGTGAGATCACCGTTATCACACGGAAGAAAGAAAACCAGGTGAGTCTGATCGTGAAAGATACCGGCACCGGTATGACAGCGGATATACGAAACAAAATATTTGAACCCTTCTTTACCACGAAGCCCGTAGGACAAGGTACGGGTTTAGGACTCTCCGTTGTACAAGGCATTGTTGATTCGCATGGAGGAAAAATACTTGTCAGCTCTGCTGTTAACAAAGGGACAAAGTTCGAAATTCAGTTACCGTTGAGACAAAACAAGAAGAAGTGATGAAAGCAAAATATACCGATACGATAAATATACTGGTAGTTGACGATTCTCCTGAAACCATTGAACTGATTAAACGAAATCTCGAATCGGCCGGATATCATATCTATAGCGCTGGCACTGTGCAGTCTGCCGTAAAACTACTGAGCGGTCTGAATATACACATGGTTATTACCGACCTGAAGATGCCGGGCGAGAACGGGATGGAACTGGTGAGACATATAGCAGAAAATTGTAAAGGTATAGGAACGCTTGTCATCACGGGGTTCCCATCGATACAAGGTGCCGTTGAGTCTATCAAGATTGGTGCGGAAGAATACCTGGTGAAGCCCTTTACCGATGAAGAACTTTTCAAGTCAGTGGAGAGAGTGCTTGCCAAAACGCTGAAGCATAAGAAAGAGTCTCCTAAAAATACACCTGCCAACTTCGGCATCATCGGAGAATCCGAGGGCATGCTACATGTTTTCAAGACAATCAATAAAGCCAAGAATACAAACGCTACGGTATTGATCAATGGTGAAAGTGGTACAGGTAAAGAATTAGTGGCGCGTGCTTTACACTATGGTGGCAATGCATCGGCGGCTCCGTTCGTGCCGGTTAACTGTGGTGGTATACCCGACCCGTTGCTGGAAAGTGAATTGTTTGGTTATGTGAAGGGCGCGTTCACCGGGGCGAATGAGACACGTGCCGGATTTTTTCAAACGGCTGATGGCGGCACTATATTTCTGGATGAGATCAGCAATACGAGCTTAGCTATGCAGGCTAAATTACTTCGCGTGTTACAGGAGAAAGAGTTTTACATGGTTGGCTCCAAGAAAGCGAACAAAGTAAACGTACGCGTTGTCGCAGCAACGAATGTTGATTTGATGCAGCTTGTGAAGAAAGGTTTATTCCGCGAAGATCTATACTACAGACTTAACATCATTACCATTGACTTGCCTCCGTTGCGCGAACGGAATAAAGATATACTGCTCCTGCTCGACTTCTTTCTCACGCGGTATGTTCGCGAGCTTGGTAAATCTCCAATGCAATTCTCGCCCAAAGCTATACGCTCGCTCCAGGAATATGCATGGCCGGGCAACGTGCGTGAACTTCAGAACCTGATCCACCGGCTCGTGATCATGGCAGACGATAATACGATTGACACTCCGGATCTCCCGGAGAACTTCCGTTTCTCAGCGACCCGTGTACGCAGTCTCAACCGGAAGCTGGAAGAAGTAGAACGCGAATATATACTCGATGTGTTATCAGCGAATAAGAACAATATATCCCAGACAGCCCAGATACTCGGCATTGACCGCAAGACTCTTCGTGAGAAAATCAAGAAGAACCACAAGAGTTAACTGGGTAAAAACGCTCCACCTGAACGCTTTCTCCCCGCCCCCGCGCTTTCAAACATTCGAAATTTACTTGAAAAGCAAGGAATAAAATGGTATGCATTTTGGAATTGGCCCTTTCAGAAAAAGGTACACCAGATGCAGACAAGGGAGACTATTGAAGACATCGTAACGCGGGAGTTGAAAGGACTTTGCATTTCGTGTGCACATACTCAAACATGTCCTTATCACAAAGCTACGTCCAAGGTTATTATACAATGCGAATTTTTTCAGCTTGATCTACTGGATCTGTCAACGCATGCTACGCACAATACTGCTCAGGGTCTGTGCGCTACATGTGACCATGCCTTACGCTGCACGTTGCCTGGAAGAAAAGAAGGCGTATGGCGTTGCAATGATTTCAGCTAATACTAAAAACATTTTTTTATGGTACGAAGTACAAAAGTCAATCAAATCAAAAACGGTAAATGGAAAGAGTTCAACAAGCATGCTGTTCTCATAGCCGAAGGTATATATATCAATAATAAGAAGCATGGTCCGTGGAAAGAATACTACGATCACACCGGTACCATTATGATCGAAGAAGATTTCCTCTTCGGTGTGCAGCATGGCCGCTTCATTTCGTATCATCCCAACGGACAGGTATTCAGCCAGGGAGAATTTCACAACGGTCGCAGAGAA
>CBIHOZ010000219.1:0-10291 GCA_966211525.1 uncultured Chitinophaga sp.
TTAACGATAAACTTGTGATGGGATCGATCTCCATGACATCCGTTCGTATTGATGCGCAATAGGATCAACTCAGTTGGTCCAGGAAAGCGCGGATCGCAGTATATACTTCCTCTAGTTGCTCGTTGGTAATAACATACGGAGGAAGTATATAGATCACATTTCCCAAAGGACGAAGCAATATATTTTTGTTCAGAAAGTACGGATATATCTTCTTCCGTATTTCGTTATCGTACGAGGTGATGGTGTTGGTTTTTATTTCCAGCGCCAGTATTGTACCGAGCGATCGCACTGTCCCCACGCGCTTGTGCCCTACAATCGATGCACTGAATTTTAAATGTTCGTTCGAAATACGGATAATATTCGTTTGGCAAGTCTCATTCATCAACAGATCAAAGCTTGCGTTGGCAGCAGCACAGGCAATCGGGTTTGCTGTATAGGAATGTCCGTGAAAAAACGTTTTCAGAAAATCATCGGATTGATAGGCGGCTAACACTTTCTCGGAGCATGCCGTTACACCCAGGGGCATTGTTCCTCCCGTTATACCTTTGGACACTGCGATGATATCCGGTTTAATCGTGCAATAGTCAGAAGCAAACAATTTACCGGTACGACCGAAGCCGGTAAATACTTCATCGGCGATGCAGAGTATATCATACTCCTCTGCAATTTCCAGCAAACCATTGAGTATAGCCGGAGAGTACATGCGCATACCGCCTGCACCCTGCACGAGTGGTTCATATATAAATGCCGCTACATCGCCCTGTTCTGCTATATCTCTGAATTGTTGCAGTATATCTTCGTCACTGCCGTTTGGAAAATCGATGAAGACAGTCTCGAACAAATACGGTTTAAAGGGATCAGTAAAAATTCCACGCTCACCAACCGACATTGCTCCGAAGGTATCACCGTGATACGCACCTTCTATGGCAATGATCTTCGTCTTCTCTATTTCTTCATTATGCCAGTATTGCATCGCCATCTTCAGGGCTACCTCTACGGCTGTACTACCGTTATCCGAAAAGAAAATCCGTGATTGATTTTTCGGTAATATCGATAACAGGTTTTTCGAGAGACGTATGGCGGGCTCGTGTGTAAATCCTGCAAAGATAACATGCTCGAGCGTGCGGGCCTGCGCAGCTATAGCATCGGCTATATATGTATTGCTGTGACCATGCAGATTTACCCACCACGATGAAACAGCATCCAGAATTTTACGACCATCGTCTGTATGCAGGTAAACACCTTCTGCAGATTTTATAAATATAGGATCGAAACTTCCCTGTAACGGGGTAAATGGATGCCAGATATTTTTTTTATCGAGTTCAGCTAAAGTATTATACATTCCAATTTTCTTTTAAACGTTCAGCATAACGCTTTACGGTTTCATGATTGATTGTTTCTTCAGGAGTAATTCGCAGGAGGCAAGGCAGGCCGGAGTGATGCAGTATGATCCGTTCGCTCTCGGGGTTTGATTTTCCATTGAAGATTATTCCTTTTACCGGCAGTTCTCTTTTCTGCAAAGCTTCTACGGTTAACAAGGTGTGATTGATACTGCCGAGGTATAGATCGGCTACCAGTATAACAGCATCAGCAACTTCCGGTGCTATATCAATAACAAAATTGGTGTCGTTCAACGGCACGAGGCAACCACCGGCACCTTCTATTACCAAATCATTCTGTGTATCCGGAGCTACAAATTTTGCAAGGTCTATGGTAACACCATCGATGGCAGCAGCTGCATGGGGAGAAGCCGGTGTGTTTAATATATAGGCTTCCGGAAAAATTCGTGTTGACTCACCCGTGAGACTCTTCACCGTATCTGCATCGCGGGGAAACCCGGCTTGCACTGGTTTCCAGTAATCAGCTTTCAATGCCTCACACAGTATAGCAGACACGAAGGTTTTTCCACTGTCGGTATCAATACCCGTGACAAAGTAATTCATGCGCGAAAGTTAATAAGGAAATTTTAATGCGCTAGAGCGTGAAGTGATTTCAATGCATCTGCCAGTGTTTCAATTTCATGTGCCGTGTTGAACGTATGTAAACAAATACGAAGACGCTCAGAGCCTTTGGGAACCGTTGGAGAAAGTATAGGACGAACATCGAAACCTTTCTGTTGTAATTCTGTTGCAACTTTTTTTGAATGCTCGTTACCTGGAAATATCGCTGTCTGGATGGAACTATGACTGACTGTCTTGTTGGATAAATCCTGAGCAGCGTTGAGATAAGCATGAATGTTGTCTTTCAACTGTTGCTGCAGGTATATATTTTCCTGCAAATAATTAAAAGCACATTCAATCGCTACTACACTGTGCAACGGCATGGCTGTAGTATAAATGAAAGGCCTTGCGAAGTTTATCATGTACTTTCTCAGTTCACTGTTTCCGGCTATGCATGCACCGTGTATACCCATCGCTTTTCCAAAAGTATATACGCGTACCGCAATGCGATTGTGCAGATTTTCAGATACGGCCAGTCCGCTTCCGCGCTCACCATAAACACCGGTGCTGTGTGCTTCATCAAGTATAACAAAAGCATTATACTTTTCGGCCAGCGCCACCAATGCGTGTAAAGGACATTGGTCGCCATCCATGGAATATACCGATTCAACTGCTATATATATAGTTCCTTCAGCACGCTTAAGCTTTGACTCAAGATCATCAAGATCGTTATGCCGAAAGCTGAAACGTTTGGCCAGGCTTAACCGTGCACCATCTTTAATACAGGCGTGCGCCAGTTCATCGTACAGAATGGTATCATTTCGCTGGGGTAACGAAGAGAGTACAGCAAGGTTGGCTGTATACCCTGAGTTTAAAATCAGCGAAGCTTCTGCTTTGAAAATAGCAGCAAGCTTCGCTTCTACCGATTCGTAATATTCTGTATTACCGGCCAGCAGGCGCGAGCCGGTAGCACCGTTGCTTTTATTTTTGAATGAATCGAGTGTATGATGGATCTGCGCGAACAACTCCTGCGACCGGGCCAGGCCGAGGTAATCGTTCGAAGTAAAATCAACAAGTGCAGATGTATACTTTAACGTACGGAGCAGTCCCTCCTGCTCACGCGTTTCCAATCGCATCTGCAACTGTCTTCTGAATTCATCCATGCGTCAAAAATAGAAATCTTTGATGAAGGTATACGCAGTAATCTTACACGATATATACTATTTACCGCGCATCTTCTCCAGCATGTCCCACATCGGATCGGGCACCATTTCGAGGTGACTGAACTCGCCACCGTTTCGCAGCCACTCACCACCATCGATCGTAATTACTTCTCCATTTACATAGGCAGAATAATCAGACATCAAATAGGCGGCAAGGTTAGCAAGCTCCTGGTGTTCACCGACACGCTTTAACGGTACACGTTGAGCCGGATCAAATTTTTGCACAAGTTCTCCCGGCAACAAACGACTCCACGCACCTTCCGTTGGAAAAGGCCCCGGAGCTATAGCATTACTTCTGATTTTATACTTCGCCCATTCCACTGCCAACGAACGTGTCAACGCCAATACACCAGCTTTGCCGCAGGCAGATGGCACTACATATCCGGAACCTGTCCATGCATAGGTAGTAACTATATTCAGGAAAACTCCGGGTTGTTGTTTAGCGATCCAGTTCTTGCCGGCAGCAAGCGTTGTATAGTAAGTTCCCTTCAATACTATATCTACCACTATATCAAACGCACGATGTGAAAGCCGCTCGGTAGGACTTATAAAGTTACCGGCTGCATTATTCAGTACTCCATGAATTTGTCCGAAAGTCCCTTCGGCTGTTTTTATAACATTGTCGATCTCTTCATACTTGCGCACATCGCAGGCAACAGTCAATACTTTACCGCCGGTTTCCTTCATTAATTCATCGGCTGCTTTATCAAGTACATCTTTTTTGCGACTGGTAATCACCAGGTTTGCGCCCAGTTCCAGGAAGTATTTTCCCATAGAACGACCAAGTCCGGTACCACCACCGGTAACAATAATAGTTTTATCTTTTAAGCTTCCGGGTTTTAACATTCCTTCCATGTTATTCAGATTTTAATTCATTGAAAGTAACGAATAAGAACATCTTTCCTATAGGTAGCCGGTAAAAGAAATAAAAAAAGGCTGCAAACGCAGCCCTTTCTCATAAACCTTTTTGAACTATATATCAGCTGTTGATATCCAGGTCCTGTCGCAGATTTTCGATTTCATCGACCACTGGTTGAAGCACTGTTTCCAGTTTTTCTTTCGAGCCATCAGCATACTGTAAATAAGCTACATAAGCACCGTCTTCGTCAACATGAATAATATCGCCTAATTTCTTATCACCGTCATATAGAGCAAGCTTTATCGCGTTGTTCCAGTTTACGTCCTGTTCATTAAGCGCGTCACCATTAATGGTACCTTGCACTTTCAGATTCTCAACCTGTACATATCCTTCTATACTTGAAACACTTCCTTCGGCCTTGGAGGCATCTTTATACTTTACGGTTGCTGCTGTAGCGAGTAGAGTCTCCTGGTTTTGCAACAATGAAATGTTTACATAGGACGATGTAGTAGAGCTGTCGTCAAACTCGATGTTAAGTTTATACGGTGCTACCTGAATCATGAGCGATGCTGCAAGGGGGAAACCATCCTGACTCCATTCTGCTTCCAGGTATATAGATGCAACTTTAACCTGGTCTACGTGCAGCGAAGCGTTCAGTAACGTTGGCTCATAGTATATCTCATCAAACTCTTCATCATAGAATTCGATCTCGCTATAGTCTGTCAGAGTGAGTTTTGCATCATTGGTAGTTGAACCTTCGGTTGGGAATTGAATTTCTATAACTTCAGCATCACTGATATACTCAAACTCACCGGCTTCGCCAAGTTCAGGATTCCATGCATATATACCGAGGTTTGCTTCAAAATTGAAGGGTTCTTCCGCTGTACGCCCAGCGGCATTTTTAGCAAATATACTCTTGAGATTTTTACCTTTTTGCTGGAAGAAATGGCGGAGTTTTTTACGATCTGCACCTACACGACCAAAGGGATCGTCTGTTTCTACAAGATCAAAAAGATCTTTAATTGCCTTTAGTCCATCCGCATCTGAAAGATCCTGCAAGTCTGATTTTGCGCTTGTGTTGAATGATGAGATTTTAGCTTTTGCTTCAGTCTTCGAAAGCTGGGTGCTGTCTTTTTTGTCATCATCACTATCACACGAAGTAAATCCGATAACGGCAGCGAGGGCTGCAAGGGAGAGCAGTCTTTTTGTAATAATCATAAGGGTTTTATTTTAGAAAAATGTTTTTTCTATAGGGTAAAAAATCAATAGCTCCTTTTACGGAAAAACGGTTTAGGCGGGTTTCAAAAGAAGCTGAATTATTTTCAGTTCGTGCATTAGACACAAAGACTATAAGGATGGTTGGAAGTGAATAATAATTATTAATTTGGGTCACTATTTTTTGAACGCAGTCTTAACCTATGAAGAAAGTATTATTTGTATTTTTTATCACCCTTATTTTTTCGTCTTGTATTGTCAGCAAAAAGAAATATGATGAGTTGCTGGCGCAGAAAATCAGAACCGAAGCTGACCTTGCCGACCGATCAGCCGAACTGAATAAAGCAAACAGCGATCTCGATTCTCTTTCAGCACAACTGAAGAAACTGAAAGCAGATACCACTAAACTTGGAACAGAAAAGAGAAGTAAAAGTCAGCAACTGGCAAAGCTTGAGAAGGAACACAATCAGTTAAGCAACAACTATAAGAATTTACTTTCCAGCAGCGGCAAACAAACGCGCGATCTGGTACAACACCAAGAGCAACTACAGGCTATACAGCAACATCTTGATAAAACAAAACGTGAGAATGATTCACTGAGTAATAGTCTCGCTGAACGCGAAAAGAAAGTGCAAGAGCTTGAACAAGTACTGGCGAATAAAGACAAATTTGTGCAGGACCTGAAAAACAAAATCAGCAACGCACTGCTGAACTTCAAAGAGAACGACATCACTGTAAAGGTAAAGAATGGCAAAGTATATGTATCGCTTGCCGAGCAACTGCTTTTCGGGTCGGGCAGTATAGATGTAGATGCTAAAGGTGTTACAGCATTGCAGCAACTTGCCAAGGCTATAAAAGATCAAAAGGACATTAACATTATGGTAGAGGGCCACACGGACAATGTACCGATCTCGAAGAAATCGCAGTATATGCAGGACAACTGGGATCTTAGTGTGATGCGTGCTACATCCATTACGAAGATCCTGACAAAAGCAGGTGTGTCGCCCAGACAGGTTACGGCATCAGGCCGCGGTGAGTTTGTTCCGTTATCAGCAAATGATACAGAGCAAAACAAACAGAAGAACCGCAGAACGGAGATCATTATTACTCCTGACCTGGATGAACTTTTCAGAATATTAGAAACCAACTGATACTATATATACTATGGGAAGACTCATATCACTCCTCATTCTGATCGTTGATATACTGGTGATTGTAGATATACTTCGCAGCAACAAAGAAACTGAGAAGAAGATACTCTGGATCATTGCTGTGGTGTTTCTGCCGATACTCGGACCTATCTTATATTATTTTATAGGAAAGAATAAGTTATGAGCGAAAGCAAGTTCAAACCACTGTGGAGTCTGCCGGTAATCGTTGCAGCCTTAGGATACTTTGTAGATATATATGATCTGCTGCTTTTCAGTATTGTAAGACGACCAAGTCTCATTTCGCTTGGAGTTCCGGAAGATCAGTTGTTCGATCAGGGCGAACATCTTCTTCGTGTCCAAATGGCCGGTCTGCTGGTAGGAGGTATCATCTGGGGAATCATGGGTGATAAACGTGGACGGTTGTCGGTGTTGTTTGGTTCAATCCTGTTATACTCGCTTGCGAACATTGCGAATGGTTTTGTTACTTCCGTAGATCAATATGTAATACTTCGTTTCATAGCGGGTATAGGACTTGCCGGTGAGCTGGGCGCAGGTGTTACACTGGTATCAGAATCGTTACCTCCGAATCTCAGAGGTTATGGTACCACCATTATCGCAACGGTAGGGCTAATGGGCGCTGTGGTAGGCAACCTGGTATCGCAGACTAAATTTGTATCATCGTCATTCGAGTCGTGGCAGATATCATACTTTGTTGGTGGCGGTATGGGACTGTTATTGCTGATTGCCCGCGTGAGTGTTTTTGAGTCGCGTATATTTATCGAATCGAAACAACAGGATGTAGTACGGGGTAATTTCTTTCAGTTGTTTACAAAGCGCAGCAGGCTCATCAAGTTCCTCGGGTGTATATTTATAGGTTTACCGATCTGGTATGTTATCGGTATATTAGTAACATTCTCCACTGAATTTGCTACAGCGCTTTCTATCACCGGACAAATCACCACCGGTAATGCGATTATGTATAGCTATATAGGTCTTGCTGTTGGCGATCTTGCAAGCGGATTCTCCAGTCAGATATTCAAGTCGCGAAAGAAGATCGTACTGATATTTATACTGCTTACACTTTGCTTTATTGTATTCTACTTGTTTACACCGGTTAGAGATGCAAACTTCTTTTATGTTACCTGTTTTATACTCGGTGTAGGTATAGGCTACTGGGCTTTGTTTGTTACCATTGCTGCCGAGCAGTTTGGTACGAACCTTCGATCGACTGTAGCTACGTCTGTTCCGAACTTTATCAGGGGCACAGTTATTCCGCTTACACTGCTCTTTAAACTTCTCCGCGATAATCTGCATGCCTACTATACACCATCGTTAGGCGATGCTGCAGCGAAAAGCGCGGGTATGATTTATGGCGCGCTGATCGTGGGTGTTGTTACCATCGTGATTGCCTTGATAGCATTGCGTTTTATTGATGAGACGTATGGGCGTGATATGAATTTTGTGGAAGAAGATTAACCGATCCGGTTTCACTTTACGTTTGGGAAATAGTAAGTTTATTCCAATCTTTCTATTTGAAAAGACCCCGACCCGTAGTGAACAAAAAATTTATTATTCTCTTATTCCTGCTATTCTGCGGTACGTTTTCTTTTTCCCAAAATGTTCAGTTAATCGATAGCCTTCATAAAAGTATAAAGTCTCATCCGGCAGAAGATCAGCGTAAATTTGAATTGCTAAGCGACCTTGCCTGGGAGCATCGCTGGGCCAATCCCGACAGTACAATCTATTATTCACAAAAAGCTGTAGCGCTTGGCAAGAAGCTCAACATCAGCAAAGGACTTGCGGAGCCGCTTAATTTTATGGGCGTTGCCTATAACTATAAAGGCAATCGCATTACTGCTTTTGAAAAGTATGATGAAGCATTACGGGTATCAACGGCACAAAAAGATTCATCGCAGATCGCGCATACCCACAACAACCTGGGACGCTTGTTCTTTGAGCAGGGATTACTGTCACGATCGTACGAACATTTTATTCGTGCGTTGTCGTTGTTTGAAGCGGTTAATGATCTATCTGGGTTAGCCTATACTTACCAGAGTCTTGCTGCCTTGTATAAACTTCAACATGATCATGCGAAAGCGGAGAGTAATTTTAAGAAAGCCTATAATATCAGACTCTCGTTAGGGAATACTCGTGATATCATGTCAGCTCTTGCTCAGTTAGGACGCTTGTTTCAAGAAACGAACGAGCACGATAAAGCACTCCATTATCTTCACCTGGCAGACTCTGCCGGTCGTATCATTCACGATGAAATAAACCTTGCCGACATCAAGACCTATATAGCAGAAAGTTATTTAAGTAAAGGTTTGCTGCGGGAGGCGGAGGCTATATGCCAGGAAGGGCTAAATGTAATGCTCAAAAAAAATGTTGTTCGCATGCTTCCTCAGGCTTACCTCATGCTGGGACAAATCAAGTTTACAAAAGGTGATCTTGCGGATGCGAAAAAGTATTTGAATATAGCGCTCACCATGGCTGCTCAATCAAATGATCTCTCCGCCAAGATGGAGGCTTACTATTGGCTATGGAAACTATCGGAGCAGCAGCGAGACAAGGTGACCAGTCTGCAACATCATAATCAGTACCTGATATTGAAAGACTCTATTAAAGATCTCGATCTCACGAGACAAGTAGAGCGTCTTCAATTTGAAATTGAAATTCAACGGAAGGAACAAGAGAATCAATTGCTCAAAGCGAATGATGAAAAGAGTGAAGCTATAATCAAACAGCAAAAGCTTCAGAATATAATTCTCATCGTAGTTATAGTCTTCGGCAGTATACTTGGTTTTGTACAATGGCGCAATGGTAAAAAGCGCAGAGAGAGTAATGAAAAATTAGCCGAGCAAAATCAATTTATAGCAAACCAACGGGAAGAGATCATTCAGCAAAACGAAAATTTGTTTCGCAGAAACCAGGAGCTGTCCGATCTCAATCATGAAAAAGATACTTTGATGAGCATTGTTGCTCATGATTTAAAGTCTCCTCTTAACAGGATAAAAGGTATAGCAGACCTGATGGAACTAGAAGGAAAGTTACCGGATGAGCAAAAGGTATATCTTCAAATGACTAAAGATGCTACACAGGCTGGTTTGGATCTGATTAAAGATCTGCTGGATGTACATATGCTAGAGGAAAACGCGGCTCCTAATTTTTCAAGTTTTGATGTCAGTCAGTTTTTATTGGAAAAGATTGATGCCTTCGGGCCATCAGCTGAATCTAAAAATATACATCTGCACATCACGAAGATAAATAATGATGAAGTGCGAATCGATAAAGATTACCTTAACAGGATTGTAGATAATCTTATTTCGAATGCCATAAAGTTCTCCAAGAAAAACTCTTCGATAGAAGTTTCTGCAGGGCATTCTTCTTCAGATTTCTGGATCTCCGTAAAAGATTACGGACCAGGTTTTTCGGAAAACGATAAAGCACACCTATTTCAGAAATTCAAAAAACTCAGTGCAC
This sequence comes from uncultured Chitinophaga sp., assembly GCA_966211525.1. Classification (GTDB taxonomy): domain Bacteria; phylum Bacteroidota; class Bacteroidia; order Cytophagales; family Cyclobacteriaceae; genus Ohtaekwangia. The sequence goes on from CBIHOZ010000219.1 coordinate 9,869, forward strand.
GCCCAACTGCCGGAGAGACATCTAACGGCCTGGGGCTCGCTATAGTAAAAACACTTGTCGATCGATTGAAAGGGAAAATCGAGTTAATATCCGAACAAGGGAAGGGAAGCGAATTTATACTTCGTTTTCCAGGGAAGTGATCTCCTGACGACAATCCATATATAGTATAGGGCTTTCAAGTATAGTTGTGATTAAGGCTATGCTTAGTAGCTCGGCCACTATCTTAAGTGGTTCCACGCTTACGATTACGGATTCTGTTTTGCAGTGAGGTTTGAGTTGATAACTTCAATGGCACTTTGTTCCTAAAGACACCTCGATCGAAGGTGTTGTTTCTTGGCGCACGTGTTAGCTGTAGTAAATTACCTTTGACGTTTACTACGCGTTGAGCGGATTCTGAGGAGGAGAGGATAGTATTTAGGGAGT
>CBIHOZ010000220.1:0-10231 GCA_966211525.1 uncultured Chitinophaga sp.
GCTGATCTGGTAATTAAAGGAGGCAAGATCTATACTGCTGATGATCGCTACCCCGTTGTGGAGGCCGTTGCTGTAGCAGGCGATAAAATTGTTTTTGCCGGATCGGAAAAAGATGTTGCCAGGTTTACCGGTGATAAAACCAAAGTCGTGGACCTGCAAGGCAAGACCATGACACCGGGCTTCATTGAAGGACATGCGCACATGATGGGCGTTGGCTATAACGAACTCAATCTCGACCTGATGAACGTAAAGAGCTTCGATGACATCGTAGCGAAAGTAAAAGAAGCGGTGAGTAAAGCTAAACCCGGACAATGGATTGTTGGTCGCGGATGGCACCAGGATAAATGGGAGGTTAAGCCTGATAAACTCGTAAAAGGTTTTCCGATTCATACCAGACTCAGCGAAGTATCTCCGGATAACCCGGTCTTCCTGTGGCACGCGAGTGGACACGCGGCATTTGCCAATGCGAAGGCGATGCAGGTTGCCGGTATATCGGCACTGTCCAAAGAGAATATAAAACAAGGTAACACCGAAGGTGGGGAGATTATACGAGATGAGTTGGGTAATCCGACCGGTTTATTCAATGAACGTGCTATGACACTGGTGGCGCGAAATATACCTGAGGCAACAGCTGAGACCGATGCGCAGGCACTGGAGCTTGCTATACAGGCATGTCTTCGGAATGGTATAACCAGTTTTCACGATGCCGGCGTGAGTCGCGAAAATATAGCGCTATACCAGCAATTCAAGCGCGAAGGTAAATTAGGTGTTCGCATGTATGTGATGATTACCGGGTACGATCGCGACCTGGTATATGAATGGTTTAAGAAAGGACCAGCTATCGATTCAGCAAATATACTTACCATACGTTCTGTTAAACTGAATTGTGATGGTGCACTCGGCTCACGCGGGGCGTGGCTGCTCGAGCCCTATACCGATCGTCCGGACTTCGCAGGCATGGCTACACTGTCGATGGACACTGTGTTAAAGACATCACGTGAAGCGTTGAAGCATGGCTTCCAGGTATGTTCACATGCTATAGGCGATCGTGCAAACCGCGAGATACTCGATCGTTATGAGACAGCGTTCAAAGAACATCCGGACGTGAAAGATCATCGCTTTCGCATAGAGCATGCACAACATATAGATCCGAAAGATTTACCACGCTTTGCCGGTCTCGGAGTGATACCGGCAATGCAGGCTATACACATGTCGTCAGACAGACCATGGGCTATCGACCGGCTAGGAGAGAAGCGCATTAAAGAAGGTGCCTATAGGTGGAAGTCGTTATTGAAGTCGGGTGCTAAAATTGTAAATGGTACCGATGCGCCCGTAGAGCCGATCAATCCTATACCTTGCTTCTATGCTTCTGTAACCCGCAAGACATTGAAAGGCGAACCCGAAGGTGGTTATGAACCCGAAGAAAAAATGACGCGCGAACAAGCCTTGCGTTCCTATACGCTGGATGCTGCTTATGGTGCATTTGAGGAAAATATAAAAGGTTCGATTACACCCGGCAAACTCGCAGACTTTACTGTCTTTACGCAAGACATCATGACTATACCGGAAGCAGATATTCTAAAAACCGAAGTTGCTATGACGATTGTCGGAGGGAAGGTAATGTTTAGTCGATAGCCGTTAATCGTTATTTGCTGGACGAGCTTTGTGTCTTTCTTCGTGCGCTTTGTGCAATGGATTTAGTTTTTGAGCAACACCAATCATCACCCTATACATTGCTAGTCGTATAGGGTGGTTTGATCGGTGAATACGTAGATTAAAACAACAATAACTATAGACCAGTTATTATAATTTTTGAAACCTGTAAGACATAACAAAATTCGGAGTTACGGCAAGCGTATACAATGTGCTGCCAACTGAAACTCGCTTTATAAACAGCGATTTATAGCACCGTTGTTTAACGGAAAATGGCTGGTGGTTGAACTATAAAAGCAGCGCGGTAAAGTATGATAACGCATGAATCAGCGTGTTTTCCGATGTTCGGTACATCGCGCTATCGCATGAATGAGGTATAGGGCTTTCAATACGTACAAATCCTCCCTAATTTTAATCGTACCTATATTCAAACAACTAAAAAAAAGGATAGTATGAAATCACTATTGACCTCTGCCAGCATGATCACTGTTGGCGTCTTTGTTTTCTTTGCGTGTCAAAAATCGAGTTTACCTCCGAAAGAAGGTTTCAGGGACTGCTATACCTGCAAGCAGGACGAATTTTATGGCTTAACCGTAGATGAGTTTATGGAAGGCGTTGCCCGCTATAAAAATACACATGCTAAACTGGTAAATGCAGATCCCTATATGCAGAGCAATAAACTGGAAGCATCCAGGAGTTGCTGGTATTCCATTGATACATTGAAGAAATTTATTTGTCTCATTGAGCAATATTCCAAGAAGGTTGACGTGAAGCCAGAGGATCTCGGTATACGCTTCTACTACGCAGTATATCCGTCAACGGGTCCGGTGTTGAATGGATCAAACTATAAAAGCCTGCACACATTGTTTATGGTGCCTACTGTTACCGGTGCGGATAGTATCCCCGTTGATTTTGATCCGCGTTATTCGGCCGGTGTTCGCGAGGGTGGTAAAGATGCTACTCAGGATAGCGGCAAGCAGGACTCGAAGCAATCGACCGATAATCCTAAATATAAATACTATACTATTACGCAGCTCGATAAGAATGTTAAATTGCTGATGCTGGAATCAGAAACGGCAGCGAGCGCTACTACTACCGGAATGGCGAAGAACCAGGGACAGCTATGTCCACCAACTTGTAACGGTTCGAGCAGCAACACGCTTCAGCAAGCAGATGCCAGTCACCCGGCAGTTGGATATAACTGAGTTATAGCGTAAAGCAGGATGTTGTATGAATAACTTTATTACGTATTTCGAAATAGCAGCTTTCTTAACTTCTTTAGTAGCATGGCCGGTTATCCGAAATAGTAAATACCTTCGCTTGTTCCCTGTTCTGTTGTTTGTGATTGTTTCGGTAGAAGTATACCAAACGTTTTTTATGCCGCAAGACAGAATCAATGCATGGATATACAACATTCAGATTCCACTGCAACATCTGCTTTACATGGTTATATTGTATTATGCTTTCAATCAATACGATTATAAGCGATTTATGCTGATATCGGGCGTTGCCTTTATTTTGTTTTGCGTTGTAACAGATATACTTTTTCTTGAACCGGATAAGTTCAATGTCAATGCATATTGTTTCGGATCAGTAGTTATTATCATTGGGATTTTGGTAAAGTTTTATGAGATGCTTCAGAATCCGTCTGATTTTAATTTTCTTAAAATCCCGTTCTTTTATATGTTATTTGCCTTTATGTTGTTCAATGTGGGTACACTTCCTTTCTTTGCTATGAGCAACTGGCTATACTTCGTCAGAACGAATACAGATATAATATTTATGATGCAGAATGTGATGAGTGTGCTGAATTATATATTGTATACAACCTATACCATAGTATTTATATGGATGATACAAAGGAAGGGCTACTCCTGATCGGAACTTCGATGATCGTGCTATTGCTCTTTCTGCTGACAGTACTGGCAGTAATGATCATCTATCGGAAACGGAAGCTCGAGCATGTAGAAGAGATCGAAGAGATGAATGAAAAATTTTCGCGCGAGCTTTTGCAGACGCAGATCGAAGTGCAGCAACAGACCATGCAATATATAGGCCGTGAGATTCATGATAATGTCGGACAGAAGCTTACCCTTGCCGTACTATATGTACAACAGCTTACCGAAGAAGATCCGGAAACACAGAAACGGATTAATTCTATAGCAGGTATTATTAACGAATCGCTGGCAGACTTGCGCAGCCTCTCCAAAAATCTCACGGACAGCAATTACCGGCAGATTGATCTATACCATTTGATCAGTGCAGAGTTCTCGAAAGTACAGGCTACTGGTTTTTGTCAGGCAGAGATCCATACCAACAATCCGAAAATACAGGCGTCTGCTGCGGTAAAGAGTTTTGTGTTGCGTATTTTACAGGAGTTTTTACAGAACAGTCTCAAGCATTCCGGATGTTCAAAAATAAAACTGAACTTCGATCAGCAGGAGCGGGGACTTTCCATCGAGGCATCCGACAATGGAAAAGGTTTTGGTATGAGTGATAAAGATATATATACCAAAGGCATCGGCCTGGGTAACATGAAACGCAGAGCCGAAATCATCGGTGCTGATTTTGCTTTGGAAAGTATACCGGGCGAAGGAACCCGGATGAAACTATATATACCGGTTAACAAACTAAATGTTTGATGTATGCAACATTCCGTTGTAGTGGTAGATGATCATATATTGATAGCCGAAGCACTTACCGGCATGATCAATAAATTTAAGCGCTATACGGTGCTATACGAAGCTGATAACGGAAAAACACTGGTGGAGAGATTTAAACAGCCGGTTAACATACCGGATATAGTATTGGTAGATATAAATATGCCGGAGATGAATGGTTTTGAGACAGCCCAGTGGCTTACCCTGAATCATCCCGGTATACGTATCCTTGCTTTGTCGATGCAGGACGAAGAAGAGACGATCATCAAAATGATTCGCTGCGGAGCAAAAGGGTATTTGTTAAAGAACGTACATCCCGGCGAACTTGAAAAAGCACTAGATGCATTGATCGATAGAGGATATTATTATCCCGACTGGATCGCACACAAAGTTTTGTTAAGTCTTTCCAATGAAAAAGAAACACCAGCCGCACCAAAGATAACCCTCAACGATCGCGAGAAAGATTTTCTCCGCTATGCCGCCACGGAATTAACCTATAAAGAAATAGCCGAGAAAATGTTCTGCAGTCCCCGCACCGTAGAAAGCTACCGCGACAGCCTCTTCGAAAAATTCGGACTGAAAACACGCGTAGGACTTGTGATGTATGCACTTCGCAACGGACTCATTGAGCTGAATAGCTAGAAAGGGCTGCTGGCTGCAAGCTTCTGGCTGCAGGAAAAAGCAGCGAGCTGTGAGCTTCGACTCACGAGAAGTATAATCTATAAGCTATACCTAGTAGATATACCACAGATTTATACTTCTTACTTCTTAATTCTGGCTTCTTACTTCTTCTTCCAGTAACCAGCAGCTAGCAGCCAGCAGCCTTTCATCTCGCAGCTCGCAACTCAAAGCTCACAGCTAATTTAAACAAATGCCGGTATCCCCGTAATCGTATTGCCTAATATCAGCAGGTGTATATCGTGTGTTCCTTCGTAAGTAACTACGGATTCGAGGTTCATCATGTGGCGCATGATTGGATACTCACCGGTTATACCCATGCCTCCGTGAATTTGTCGGGCTTCGCGTGCGATCTCGAGGGCCATTTGTACGCTGTTGCGTTTCGCCATGGAGATTTGTGGTGTAGTTGCTTTACCTTCATTCATCAGTACACCCAGGCGCCAGTTGAGTAATTGTGCTTTCGTAATTTCGGTGAGCATCTCCGCCAGTTTCTTTTGCACCAGCTGGAACGAAGCTATAGGTTTACCGAACTGTATACGTTCCATCGCGTAGCGCCTTGCAGAATCATAGCAATCCATAGCAGCTCCTATAGCACCCCATGCTATACCATAGCGTGCAGAGTCAAGGCACATCAACGGAGCGCCTAATCCATTTTTATTCGGAAGTAAATTTTCTTTCGGAACTTTTACATTATCAAATACAAGCTCACCGGTTGTACTTGCACGTAGCGACCATTTACCATGCGTCTCCGGAGTAGAGAAGCCGGGCATGCCACGCTCTACAACCAGACCGTGAATTCTGCCTTGTTCATTCTTCGCCCATACCACCGCTATATCTGCTTTCGGAGAATTGGAGATCCACATCTTTGCACCATTCAGCAAATAGTGATCGCCCATATCTTTAAAGTTCGTTACCATGCCACCGGGATTGGAACCATGATCAGGCTCAGTCAATCCAAAACATCCCAGCCATTCACCCGATGCAAGTTTCGGCAGATACTTTTTGCGTTGTGCTTCGTTACCAAATTTATAGATCGGGTACATTACAAGTGAACCTTGTACTGAAGCCGTAGAACGCATACCGGAATCGCCACGCTCAATCTCCTGCATAATTAACCCGTATGAAATATAATCCAGTCCGCCACCGCCATATTCCGTTGGAATTGTAGGCCCGAATGCACCAATGTCACCGAATTTCTTTACGATCTCGTATGGAAAATGAGCACGTTGCGCCCAGTCTTCGATATAGGGAGATATTTCACGCTTCACAAAATCACGTATAGAGCTGCGAATAAGCTTATGCTCTTCGGTCAGCAGGTCGTCCAGTGCATAAAAGTCTGGATGATCAAAAGCGTCCTGCTTCATTGATTTCCGGGTTTGGCTTCCGGTTGCTGTTTGACTTGACATACAGATATAGGATTAATGAATTAACTTTAGCGCCAATTTACACAAGTATTTTACATTCTTAGATTTTAAAAATGGAAGGTAGCAACGTTGATCCGGAACTCGTAGAGCAGCTTCGAAAACTGCAAGCCAAGTACGATGCCATGGGACAGGACCTGTCGTCTTACCTGGATGGACTCCTATACTCCGATTATCTCACCTACTGGGATTATATACACCTGGATACATTGCTGAGTCTGCAAAATCCGAAAACGCAATTTCCGGATGAAAAGGTGTTCATCATGTATCACCAGATCACTGAATTGTATTTCCAACTCATGCTGCACGAGTTGAAGCAGATCACCGAAAAGGAAGATCCAGATGAAAAATTTTTTATCGATAGGCTGGATCGCATCGTTCGCTATTTCCGTCACCTTGAAAATTCATTTGATATCATGGTGAAAGGAATGGAGCGGGAGCAATTTCTGAAATTCAGAATGGCGTTGTTACCGGCCAGTGGTTTTCAGTCTGCACAATACCGTCTCATCGAGATATATGCTACCGACATGATCAACCTGGTAAATATCAACGAACGGGCTACTGTACAAAGCGATGATATAGCAAAGCTTCTCGAAAAATTATACTGGCGAAGTGGTGCTACTGAACTCGCATCCGGAAAGAAGACACTTACCCTGCAGCAGTTCGAACAAAAGTATATGCCCGGTTTTTTTGAAGCCGGTACAAAATTGAAAGACCGTAATCTTCGTCAGCTGTTTATAGAACATTTTTCATCGTCTCCGCGCAGGGATGAAATCGTTTCGAAACTTCGTGAGCTTGATACATTGTCCAATGTACTCTGGCCGCTTGCGCATTTGCGATCCGCAGGACATTACCTGCATAAAGATCCGGAGGATATAAAAGCTACGGGAGGCACAAACTGGCAGAAATATTTACCTCCGCGTTTCAGAAGAATAATTTTCTTTCCCGAGCTGTGGAGCGATAAAGAAAAAGAGGAGTGGGGTAAAGCAGCGTTCGTGCACGAAACCGATTATTGAATTTATTCGTTCGAATAACAGATTAGAAATCCACCATACATGACACTCGAACAACTCATTGGCAATACACGTCTTATAGAATTGCAGCATATACCGGTAAACAAGCGCGTTACAATCTATGGTAAGCTGGAAGGCGATAACCCGGGCGGCAGTGTAAAAGACCGCGCAGCCTACGGCATGATCAGAGGTGCGTTAGAACGCGGTGATATAAAGCGAGGCGATAAACTTGTAGAAGCAACCAGCGGAAACACCGGTATAGCATTGGCAATGATAGCGCGATTGATGGGCCTCGACATGACGCTCATCATGCCCGATAACTCTACACGCGAACGGGTATTGGCAATGGAAGCATACGGAGCAAAAGTAATTCTGACACCGGCTGCACGCACGATCGAATATTCACGCGAGCTGGCCGAAGAGATGGCTGCGAAAGAAGGTTATTTTATACTCAATCAATTTGGTAATGCCGACAACTATGGCATGCACTATAAAACTACCGGTCCGGAGATTTGGCGCGACACCGAAGGTAAAGTAACACACTTTGTTTCGGCTATGGGTACAACGGGTACGATCATGGGTGTGTCGCGATTCCTCAAAGAACAAAATCCGGCTATACAGATCGTGGGTACACAACCTACCGATGGCTCTTGTATACCCGGTATACGCAGATGGTCTCCCGAATTTCTGCCAAAGATATTCGAGCCGCAGCGTGTTGACCGTGTCCTCGATGTACGCGAAGAAGATGCGAGAACCTATACCAAGCGACTCGCGCGTGAAGAAGGCATACTGGCCGGTATGAGTAGCGGTGGGGCATTAAGTGCTGCCATGAAAATAGCAAGTGAGATCGAGCAGGGCGTTATCGTCTTTATCATCTGCGATCGGGGTGATCGTTATCTCAGTTCCGATTTGTTCGCATAACGATTGGTATATATACCAGGTTAATAGCCTGGTATATTTTTGCCAAGCATAATATCACGATGGCAGATCAGTATACCTTGCTGATTACGTGTTAGTGTAATGATACCGCCACCGCCCCGTTGCTTCTGCTGGTTGCGTTCCGCTTGCGTCAACAGCGGGTCGCCCTGAAAAAGATACTCATCAATCCAGTATTCCTGTACTCCCGGTTCTTTGATAACCGGGTGAATGTGTGCCGGTATATTCTCTCCCGGGTATGGTGCAGGTTTTAACGTATAGAATGCATACTTGCCATCGGCACCCGTCTTGATCCAGCCGCGTATATAGCCATGCCGTTTAGCCCATCCTTTTTCATGGCCGCGTGTAGCGTAATAACCTTTCTGGTCAGTATGATAGATATATAGTATAACATCCTTTGCCGGAGTTTTGCCATCGTGCTGATAGATCGTTCCGCTGACAATCATCTTCGGACCGCTTTCGCGGAAGTCGGGTAACGTATCGGTAGACGTGAGAACTTTTTTACCGTACTCAAATATAGCTTCGCATCCTTCGCAGCCATCACCAACGGGCCGCGACTGCCGCGTGTCTTGTGGTTGTGTACAGGCTGGTATATAGAGCACGATGAGAATATAGAAAGTGATAGGAATGGTTTTCATGGCGTGCAAGGTTAGTTTGCTATCAATTCGTTGTTTAAATTCGGAAAGAACGGTGGCTGTTTCAATAATTTCTGATGACCGGTTGATTTTGCTTGACGAAAAGTAACGTATACCCTGCACGGGATCATCTGAAAAGCACGACATTTGTAATGACCTTCTGATCGGTATGCATAAATTCTGGAAATATAGGATTGATCATGTGCTGTTCTGGACAGCCACGGTGGGCTTCCACATGTATACCCGCCGGGAACTTCTGGACTCAGCAGGGTGGGAGCAGTTTATGCTGGAAATCATAATCCGCAACGGACTTTTAGCTGCGATGATCTATACCCATCTGACTGTTCTTATACCCAGATTGGCGCAACAGCATCGTATAGGTATATATGTCGTGTCAGTAGTCAGTTTAATTGTTTTGTATGCATTTGGCAAGAATGCCCACGATGTATACCTCCATCATCACTTGCAGCATTCACCTCGATCGTTTTTCGCTAACACCTACTATAATATTTCGATTGGCATTTTTTACCTGGCGTTCAGCGTAGCCTTGCATCTCAGTAAAGAATGGTATATCCAGCGAAAGCGACTGCAACAAATTGAAATAGAAAAACTGAATACCGAGCTGGAGTACCTGAAATCACAGATCAACCCGCATTTTGTGTTCAACTCGATCAATACCATTTTCTTTCAGATCGATAAACAGAATACAACCGCCCGCGAAACACTATCGCGCTTTTCGGAAATGCTGCGATACCAGTTGTATGAATGTAACGGTAAAGATATACCCATTGAAAAAGAATTAGCGTACCTTCAGAATTATATTGAACTGCAGCGCCTTCGTAAAGACGATAACTATATTATTCACTTTGCTAGTGATGAAGCCGTAAAGAATTTCAGTATAGCGCCACTGCTCATGATCGTATTCGTAGAGAATGCCTTCAAGCATGTATCAAATTATAGCGACCGGAACAACGAGATCTCGATATCGCTGCAACGACATGACTTTGTTTTTACCATGAAAGTAACAAACACAAAAGACTCCCACGTAAACGGCAAAGCAGTTGGAGGAATAGGACTACGAAACGTAAAGAGACGACTAGATTTATTATATAACGGAAGTCATACACTTCACATCCAGGACAACCCGGGAACGTATAGTGTAGAACTTTCGATTGGATTGGGAAGTAAGAAGTAAGAAGTAAGAAGTAAGAAGTAAGAAGTAAGAAGTAAGAAGT
>CBIHOZ010000221.1:0-10197 GCA_966211525.1 uncultured Chitinophaga sp.
GCCACTGTTTGCTCCGGAGGTGATCAGGAACCTGGACTCTTCGTTCTTAGGACCGTATGCCGTAGGGATTTGTGTACCGCCTTCCGTTGTTCCTTCAAAGGAAAGTCCGGATACGCCCGCAGGCATGTTAAAATACTTTTGGTCTTTGCTCACCAGTACGTTGTTCACCGTAACACTCAGATCGAAACCAAAACGCTTGTGAGTTTTAGCGGTGGTATACCATCCGTTGTTCAGCAAGGTGCCAAGATCTTTGGTAAGCGGTTCAAGATACGCGCCCGTTAACAGTTGAGCATTTTCTTTTCCGGCAGGGAAAAATTTAGCGATGTCGTTTTGAGCACAGGCAGGCGCAGCGCATACAGCCAGCGCCATACAAAGTAGGTATAGGTGTTTCATGCAGGGGTTAGATTAAGCCATTCGAGACAAATATACAATAAATACAGAAAGTATGAACCAACACATAACTCCATAAAGATGGAGTTAGCACACTATTTGCTCGGTGGTAATGATATATACCTTATACATCGTGATTAATAAATAAATGTTTTAGCACATAATCTGGCGTTCATCTTAAGAAAGCGTTATATATTTAGTAGTAAATTCCAAACCTTAAACCCCACTATGGCAACTTTACCTCATTTGTTGCAGCGACCTTTGCGCATCGTACTTTATGTATTGCTGGTCTCTGCGCTGTCAACACAACTTTACGCACAAAAGAAAAAAGCTCCGGTAAAAACGGTTGATCCCACAACAGTTTTCAGCAAGGCCTCCTATAAAGGTATACAAGCCGGCCAGTATATGAAGAGCTGGCTGATAGCCGGACCAATGCTGGTAAAAGACGATACAACAGGTGCTCCGGACATTCAGCAGGAAGAAAAGTTTTTCGATGAAGACCTTGTTACTTCCATCGTACCGGTGGCCGGTAAACCTATACCGCCCGTTACACTCCGGGGGAAATCATTTGCATGGATGCCGCATACCGCTGCCACTGACAAGATCGATCTCGATATACTCTTCAATAAACCGGATTATGCAGTAGCCTATGCGTTGGCCGAGATCAAAACAGATTCTGCATTCACGGCTTTTCTGGCGGTGGGCAGCGATGATGGTGTAAAGGTATGGCTCAACGGCAAGCTGGTGCATCGTAACTGGATAGGAAGAGGGTTGACACCCGATCAGGATGTGATGCCGGTAACATTCGTGAAAGGCAGCAATCAATTGTTATTGAAAGTACAGGATGTTGTTCGCGATTGGGGATTCACAGTTCGTTTTCTCGATCATGCAGCACTGTCCGACCACCTGATAAAAGCCGCGGCCAAAGGCGACATGGATGAAATCAATGCGTTGCTTAACGCCCGCGTGGATGTGAATAAAACCGATGCTGCAGGACTTACTCCCTATACTGCAGCGTTACTAAACGGACGTGAAGAAGCGGCTGCGCTGTTGCTTCGGAATGGTGCAAAGAAAACCGCTGTGCCATCGGCAACGCAGTTAACCGATGCCCTCTATAATTCTCTCCAGGGAAAAGAAGCACCCGGTATAGCTATACTTGTAGCAAAAGACGGAAATATACTTTACAAGAAAGCATTCGGCTATGCCAATATTGAAAAGAAGACACCGGCCACACCGGAAACGAAATTCCGTATAGGATCTATCACCAAGCAGTTTACAGCAGCCGCTATATTGAAGTTGCAGGAAGATGGCAAACTGAAAGTAACAGACAAGCTGTCGAAATATATACATGATTTTCCGCGTGGTGAAGAAGTTACGCTCCATCACTTGCTGACGCATACATCCGGTATTCACAGCTATACCGGTAAAGATGATTTTGAGAAACGTGTAGTTACACCGGTAACACCGGAGGAACTGATCGCATACTTTAAAAACGATCCGTATGATTTCAATCCGGGTGAGCAGTATATGTATAACAACTCCGGCTATTTTCTGCTGGGCTATATCATTGAAAAAGTGTCGGGTAAAAGCTATGCACAGTATCTGAAAGAAACATTCTTTACGCCACTGCACATGAATAATACAGGTGTGCATGCAGCGTGGCTGAGTCTCGATAAAGAAGCGCTTGGCTATGCCAACGCAAATGGAAAATATGTGCCGTCCCTGAACTGGAACATGGCGTGGGCCGGTGGTGCCGGAGCGCTATACTCTACCGTAGAAGACTTGTATAAATGGAACGAAGCTATATTTAATGGCAAAGTACTGCAAGATAAAAGTCTGAAGGCGGCCTTTACTTCTGTGGTGCTCAACAACGGCAACACACCGCCATCCAAATACGGTTACGGCTGGGGATTAAACGAGTATCGCGGACAGTCAATCATTGGTCACAGTGGTGGCTTACATGGTTTCATCTCGCAGCTGGCGCGCTATACGAATGAAAACCTCACCGTAGTATTGCTGACCAACCTGACGCCACCGGAAGTAAATATGAATCCCAACACCGTTGCAGAATATTTTTTGTGGGATAAGCTCGCGAAGCAATCTTCTTACTCAACACAGGCCGCACCGGTTGGCGATATAGCTATATATACCGGTCGGTATGATTTTCAGAATGGCGCGGTAATGACCATCAGCGCAGAAGGAAACGATCTCTACGCACAACTCTCCGGACAGAACAAGTTCCCAATATTCCCATCAGCACCCGATGAATACTTCTGGAAGGTAGTGGATGCAAAGATCAAATTTGTAAAAGGAGAAAACGGAGCAGTCACCCACGGTCATTTTGTACAGGGAGGATTTACCATCGATGCAAAGAAAATAAAAGACGAAGTGATTGTTGCTATCGATCCGAATCTATACAAGGATTATGCAGGTAAATACGATTACGGAAATAACATTATCATTACGATCTCCAACGAGAATGGTAAACTATATGCGCAGGGAACAAATCAACCCAAGTTTGAAATATTCCCGATCTCCGAAAAAGAATTTACCGTAAAAGAAATAAACGCACGCCTCACCTTCGTCCGCGAGTCCACCGGCAAAGCCAGCAAGCTCATCGTAGACATGGCAGGACAGAAGAAAGAATCGCTGCGCGTAGAGTAAAATTAGCTGCGAGCTTTGAGCTGCGAGCTGTGAGTTTGTTTTGCTATAGGCAACGAGTTTATCAGTATAAAACGATATATACTGATAAACCCCCAGTAGCCAGCAGCCAGTAGCTTTCTCGCAGCTCGCAGCTCAAAGCTCGCAGCTATTTATACGCCCCAAGGTTATCAGTATAAAACGATATATACCGACAAACTCCCAGTAGCCAGAAGCCAGCAGCTTTTCTCGCAGCTCACAGCTCAAAGCTCGCAGCTATTTCTCATAGATCGCCCGAAAGCAGTTCCACGGAGTGTTGTTCTCTTCGGCAGATTTACTGTCTTTCTTTTTGGCATAGAAGCCAGTAAGGAAACTTTCGGCATCAGACCATACCGTTTGTACAATGCCCTGGTAATTTTCGCGTGTCTCGGGTGTAGCATCTCTGCGGAAGGTAGTCATGTCAGCAACCTGCGCTATACCTACGGGTGGATTGCGCCACGGGCAAGTAACAACCCGGAATCCTTTCATCGCGAAATATACCGCTGTCTTATCCGGACGTTCATAGTGCCAGTCGCAGATCATAACATCTTTTGGTATCATATCAATCGCGCGATGCGTATTGTTGAAGCTTGCTTCCCACATACCGAGCCCGGTAGTTTTGCCATCGAGTAATCGATCGCCCCAGATCCACAGTTCGCGGTTTTTCTGCTTCAGATGATCGCGAATCGTTCGCACTTCACCGGCAAACAATTCTGCTTTATCACGACCGCCACATCGCGGGCACTTATCATCACCAAGATAAAATACTTCATCCATACCGGCATGAAAAGCGTTGGTCTCAAACACATCACAGATCTCATCTACCAATGAAAACACAACGCCATGTACATCGGGGTGTAATGGACAATAACTTTTGCAATAGAGTCCATCGGCATTCGGCCATACATATTTAGCAGGCATCTTTACATGGGGTGTCTCATCAAACTGCGGATAAGCTCGCAGCAGGTTATGTGTAGTGCCGGCCCACGATTGATGTCCTAAAAGATTTATCTGCGGTATAATGCGTATCTTGTTCTCCTGGCAAACGCGTACCAGTTTTTTCACATCCGCTTTGGAGAGTGATATGCTGTCGCGCAGCTCCGGGTGTTGCTCGAACTGGTAATTATAGTCTACACGAAGGATCAGTACATTTACCTGGCGCGAAGCAAGTTCTTCTTTTATAAACTTGACAAATGCATCTACACCGGCAGGTCGTGGTGCCGCAATGCAAAAACCACGAACAGGAAGAGCCGTGATTTGTTTTTGTTGTGCCACTATGTTCGTGAGCATACAAACACAGAGCAACAGCATGAAAATTTTTAGCAAGGAGAATCGGGTCATAGCAATAAGGGTTAAATGCGTTTGAGTGAAGATATTACCAGGATTGTGAATGATGAAATTTTCCGTCAACACACATAAACACACTTGAAACATTTTTACTATTTTATACCAATGGTAAAATGAGACGATGAAGCGCTGCTAAAATTAAGACTCTTTTAATGTCAGCAATTGACGTAACTCTTAATTTTGTCAGGATTGTATCCATACATAAGCCAACAATATGACACACTTACCACACTTGATCACAGACCTCGGACTCATTCTCGCAGTAGCAGGAGTAACAACACTGCTGTTTAAAAAAATCAAGCAGCCCGTTGTACTTGGCTATATTATAGCAGGGCTCCTGGTTGGTCCGCATGTGTCGCTTATCCCTACCGTTGTAGACGAAGAAGCGATCAAGACATGGTCAGAGATTGGTGTTATATTTTTGCTCTTCAGTCTGGGACTCGAATTCAGTTTTAAAAAACTTGTAAAGGTAGGAGGGTCAGCTTCCATTACAGCCGTTGTGGAAATTATACTGATGATTGCTGTAGGATACGGAGCCGGCTTGTTAATGGGATGGTCACAGATGGATAGTATATTTCTGGGGGCCATTCTGTCCATGTCATCTACCACCATCATCATTCGTGCATTTGACGAGCTTGGTGTACGCACCCGTAAATTTGCCGGCCTTGTCTTTGGTATTCTCATTGTAGAAGACCTGGTTGCTATATTGTTACTCGTATTACTTTCCACATTAGCCGTGAGCCAGCAGTTTGCAGGTGGAGAATTACTCATGCAATTGCTCAAGCTCGCGTTCTTTCTTATACTCTGGTTTCTTGCCGGTATATTCTTTATACCTACATTTCTCAAGCGTACACAAAAGCTAATGAACGATGAGACCATGCTCATTGTCTCACTGGCGTTATGCCTGCTGATGGTTGTACTCGCAGTAGCAGTAGGTTTCTCGGCTGCGCTCGGAGCCTTCATTATGGGATCTATACTTGCGGAAACAACCCAGGCAGAACGCATTGAGCATCTTATAAAATCAGTGAAGGATTTATTTGGTGCTATATTCTTTGTGTCGGTAGGTATGATGATTGATCCGAAAGTGTTGATCGAATATGCCGGGCCTGTACTCATCGTTACACTGCTTACCATCGTTGGTAAATTTCTCGCTACTGCTATTGGTGCATTGCTCTCCGGACAATCACTGAAGCATTCGGTACAGGCGGGTATGAGTCTCGCGCAGATTGGTGAATTCTCCTTTATCATTGCATCGTTAGGACTCTCCTTAAAAGTTACCAGCGCCTTTCTGTATCCCATCGCGGTGGCGGCTTCGGCTGTAACAACATTTACAACACCGTTTCTCATCAAGCAATCCGGACCATTCTATACTTTTATCGAACGGATTTTACCAACGCGTTGGACAAAAGCGATAACCCGGTATAGTTCTACCACACAACAATTGTCTTCCTATAGCGACTGGCGCGTATTGCTTCGCGCCTATGTGATGAACTTTGTGATACACTCGGTTATCATCGTTGGTCTTATACTCTTGTCTCAAAAGTATCTTTTCCCGTTTACAGAGACCTTTGGAGACGGTGCCAATGCCCGCGTCATTACCGTGATCATTACCCTGCTACTCATTGCACCCTTCATCTGGGCACTCGCTATACGCAGAATAGAGCGCGAAGCATATTCGCATCTTTGGCTGAACAGAAGATTGAACCGCGGCCCGCTCATCGCTATAGAACTCGTGCGCATTGCCGTTGCTACAGTGCACGTAGGTTTCCTGATGCAGTTGTATTACTCTCCTTCCGTTGCATTTGTCATCGCGGTAGTAGCCATGGCGCTGGGAACGGTTATATTCTCGCAGAAGCTGCAGTCGTTTTATGATCGCATTGAACAGCGCTTCCTCGGTAATCTCAACGAACGTGAGAATCAGAAACCGGCACGCCCGGAAATTACTCCATGGGACGCTCACCTGGCAGATTTCGAAATTGTACCGGAGTCTTCTCTCTCGGGCAAGCCACTTACAGAACTGGCGCTGCGCGAACAGTATGGCGTAAATATAGCCTATATCGAGCGTGGTCGAATTTCAATTGTAACACCGGATCGCTATGAAAAGCTATATCCCGGTGATCGTATCTCGGTGATCGGAACGGACGAACAACTGCAACGCGTTAAAAATATACTCGAAGCATCAGTGCTTCCGGTAAAGGATGAGGCTGATCGTGAAAATATAGGGTTGCTTAATTATACAATCGTTAAAAATTCTCCGCTCTATAAAAAGACAATACGCGAATCAGCCATTCGCGAAAGAGCAAAAGCACTGATCGTAGGTATTGAACGCCAGGGAGAACGCATCCTCAACCCGGACTCATTCACAACGCTGGAAGAAGGAGACATCATCTGGATCGTAGGCGATACAGAGAAGATCGGGGCGTTCCTGAAAGTGGACTAAGCAGCCAGTCTCATGATGGTTAACGTTCAGCGTTTCTGAAAGCGGATCAACTTGATAATATACTTTCGCAGTATCGGGTGAGTGTAATTGTTGCAGGGTAATGGTATATTACTCTTCCTAAACTCTTACACCAAATGTCTGTTGCGCCACCGAATGTATACTGGCTGTGTGCCTTGTTGTTGCTATATACGTTGCAGACCTTACAGGCACAGGAGCACGACATCAAATTTCATCATATCACTGTAGACGATGGTTTACCAAGCAATACGATCAATGGTGTAATACGCGACAGTCGCGGGTTCATCTGGATTGCATCGGAGAATGGTGTGGTGCGCTACGATGGCTATAGCTTCGTCAACTACCGAGCGAATGAAAAGGACACCAAAAGCATCAGCAGTAATGTGAGCTATGTTGTGCTGGAAGATCGTCAACACCGCCTTTGGGTTGGCTCTGAAAAAGGACTTGATCTGTATAACCGTACATCAGACACATTCGATAAACACTATTTCAACGGTACGCCTGTACGCGCCATTTTCCAGGACAAACAAAATCACCTTTGGATCGGCAGTGATAACGGGTTATATCGGTTTGAAGGAGACTCGGTATATTTTATAAAATCGTTTTCCGAAATGTTCAACACCGAGGACGTGGTCTATAACACCATTCCCGCCATTACAGAAGACCGTCACGGTAATCTCTGGATCGGAACCTCCAACGGAGCCTATATATATAATTCAGCCCGCAATAAATTCACTCACTTCGGACATGATAGAAATGATCCGTATTCGCTGAGTGATAATAATGTAAGAAGGATTGTGGAAGATAAAATGGGTAGAATATGGATCGCAACGTATGGAGGCGGAGTGAATCTGTATAATCCGGATGCGAAGCGATTCAAAGTATATAAACACAATGCTGCCGATCCGCAAAGTATAGCGGGCAACCTGATTACTTCGCTCTGGGCAGATGATAACGGTATGCTGTGGATTGGTACCGATGGCGAGGGTATAGATATGCTGGATGCTAAAGCAGAGATTTTTCATCATGTCGTTCATTCACCCTATAACTCAGAAAGTCTCAACAACAACGTGATCCGTTCCATTAGCAGCGATGGCAGGGGAGGTGTATGGATCGGCACCTATACCGGTGGTATAAATTTCTATAATCAGAATGCAAAAGCTTTCTTTCATGTTAAAGTGCCCACACGCAATGGCAACAGTTCGATTACATCTTTTGCGCAGGACTCTGACGGCAATCTCTGGATTGGTACGGATGGAGGCGGTCTGTGCTATTACAATCGCAGCACGAAACAGTTTCAGAACTTTTATCATATAGCAGACGACAGAAACAGTCTCAGTGATAATCGAATCATTTCGCTGCAATTGGACAAGCAAGGTATATTATGGATCGGCACATACCTGGGAGGTTTGTGCCGCTATAATCCGCGTACGCAACAATTTATACACTATACCGACAAAGACGATTCCGGCCTGAGCGATAATGTGATATGGTCACTGCTACTGGATCATGAGGATCGCCTGTGGATCGGTACGAACAACGGACTGAATCGCTATGAAGCCTCTACCAATACATTTACTTCCTGGAACATTACAAACTCCAACCTGAGCAACAACATGGTGCGCTGCCTCTATGAGGACAACCGGAAACGACTCTGGGTCGGTACGCAGGCTGGACTAAATTTACTCGAAGCTCCGTATAAACAATTTACGGTGATGAAGAGTGGTGATAAAGCCAAGAGTCTCAGTAACCATTGGATCCGTACGATTCAGCAGGATCGTAAAGGCAATCTCTGGATCGGTACATTTGCAGGAGGCTTGAACCGGTTTGATGAATCGTCTGATGCATTTATAGCGTACACTGAAACGGATGGGCTACCCGACAACATTATCTCTGGTATACTTCCCGATGAACACGACAACCTGTGGATTAGTACCGGCCGCGGACTTGCTTACTTTGACGTGTCCAATCGCACGTTCAAGAATTACGACGCCAGCGATGGCCTGCAGAATTACCAGTTCAATATCAATGCAGCGTTTCAAAGCCGGCAGGGAGAAATTATGTTTGGAGGAACCAACGGGTTCACGTGGTTTACACCCGATGTGATCCGGCAGGTAAAAGGAAATCCATATCCACCGCCTGTTGCATTTACTGCTTTGAAAATATTCAACACGGATATACTTCCAGGGGGAGCTGATTCAATATTATCCGCTCCGGTAAATGAGACACGCGCGATTACTTTGGCATACGATCAGTCAGTGCTCACCTTCGAGTATGCAGCGCTCAACTTTATTCAACCGGAGAAGAACCGGTACGCGTATCGGCTGGAAGGTTTTGAGAACAACTGGAACCTGGTAGATAACAAGCGATCGGCTACCTATACCAACCTTGATCCGGGTAAATATACCTTCCGGGTCATAGCCTCCAACAACGATGGCGTTTGGAATGAACAAGGAGCTTCCATTAACATTGAGATCATGCCGCCGTTCTGGAGTACCTGGTGGTTCAGGACAATGGCTATAATACTGGCGGGCATAGCGATTGCGTGTATCCTGAACGTTGTACGCCAACGCATTCGTGAAAAGATCCGCATGAACAAACTCATTGCAGAGTTGGAGCTGAAAGCACTCATCGCACAGATGAATCCGCATTTTGTTTTCAATTGTCTCACATCTATACAGGAGCTCATTGCCGTGCATAAACAGGATGAAGCCATGCACTACCTGTACCAGTTCTCGAAATTGCTACGCATGGTATTACAGACTTCCGAGAAGAACTTTATACCGCTGGATGAAGAACTTACCCTGCTCGAATTATACCTGGAGTTGGAATCACTCCGCTTCGATAAACAATTCCACTATGCTATAGAAGTAGATGATGCTATTGATCCTGAAGATGTAATTATACCTTCGTTCCTCCTGCAGCCTTTCGTAGAGAATGCCCTGTGGCACGGGCTCATGCATAAGAAAGGTGATCGTAACCTGCGCATCCGTTTTTCACTGGAAGATAACGATCGCCTGGTATGCATAATTCATGATAATGGTATAGGACGACAGCAGGCCGCTGCTATACAAGCGAAACGTGTGAGAACGTATCAGTCGATGGGCATTAAAATCATTCGTGATCGTATTGCGCTGATGCGGAAACAAAATGAAACGTTTAACCTGCGCATCATCGATGAAACGGATGGAAGCGGTACCGCAACCGGCACAACGGTTCTTGTGCAGTTACCCGTAAAAACAGAGTTGCACCACCAAACGATAGCTCCATTAAAAGATAAAATTGCGGCTAGCTAAATGAACACAACGGCATAAAATTGATGG
>CBIHOZ010000222.1:0-10167 GCA_966211525.1 uncultured Chitinophaga sp.
ATACCCATCCAATAAATGACATGATTGCTTCAATAATTAAAGCTCCGAGTATTTCCATTTGGTATGTCTTTAATAGCGACAAGTCAAAGCCTTGTACCAGGAAAAATAAAGAAACCTCACAGGTACTCCAAATATATGCACGCAAACTTCCGGTCTTCCGGACTTCCGGTCTCTCATTCTTACTTCTTACTCCTGGCTTCTTACTTCTTCGAAAATCGAGGCATAGAAATTTAGACAGTGTTTCATCCAGTGATGATTAATTAAAATAACGCTAAACACATTTCAACCATGGAGAACAACGAGAAACAACAACCCCCTCAAACCACACAAGACTTCCAGGCTCCTCAAGATGAAAACCCAACAACAGCGCCAAGGCATTCATCGAAAAACAAGAAGTCGGAGAAGACCGCGAATCATGACGATAAAAAGGTACGTGGACGGCACGTGTGATCTGTGCAGAGGAACGTTGTATCTTTAAAGCATTAGCTATATATAGTTATTGCTGTACTTTCATTGTGTCTTAAAATCCATTGCACAGAGCTCACGAAGAAGACACAAAGGGAGACGGAGGAGCTATCTCAATCTCACTCCCACGAATAACTTTTAACGATTAACGGATAACTTATAACGGATAACGACTCACACCCAGTCAATTCCCTTCTTCAAAAGATCGAGCGTCTTCTGCTCGGCAGAGCCGGGTTGTGGTTGATGATTGTATACCCATTGCGCTTGTGGCGGTAAACTCATAAGTATAGATTCGGTGCGACCATCGGTGTCGAGGCCGAACTTGGTACCGCGGTCCCATACTAAATTGAATTCTACATAGCGGCCTCTGCGCAGGTATTGCCAGTTCTTTTCGTTTTCGGTAAAAGGCAATGTATAGTTCTTCTTCATCAATGCGGTATATATAGGGGCAAAGGCTGCGCCTACGTCTTTTACAAATTCAAAGCGCGCTTCTTTGGTAAAGTTGTTGTCGGCTTTCAGGTTATCGAAGAAGATACCGCCTATACCGCGTGTCTCATGACGATGCTTAATGTAGAAATAGTCATCGGCCCACTTCTTGAACTCGGGGTAATAGGAGGGATGATGTGTATCGCATACTTTCTTCAGATGTTGGTGGAAAGCACGCGCATCGTCTTCGTTAACATAGTGAGGTGTAAGATCTATACCACCGCCAAACCACCACGTGCCGTTGCTCATTTCGAAGTAGCGCGTGTTCATGTGTATGATCGGCACCATCGGGTTAACGGGGTGTAGCACGATCGAGACACCAGTAGCAAAAAAATCAGGATGATCGTTGGTGTCGAGCTTCATGGTTTTGAGTACAGGCTCGGGTGTTTTACCCCACACCGCGGAAAAGTTTACGCCACCTTTTTCAATGATCTTTCCATCGGTGAGTATGCGACTTTCACCGCCACCACCACCCGGACGCTCCCATGCATCGCTGATGAATTTACCTTGGCCATCAGCGGCTTCCAATTCACGACAGATGTTATTTTGTAAGGTTGTAAACCACTCGCGTATCGATTCCTGTGTTGCCATAGGGCTGCAAATTTAAAGGTAATTCCCGATTGGGAAATGAAATGCCGCTTTTATTCGCGCAACGTCTGCGCTGGTGATTGTTTGCGTTTGCGATAAACCGATCTCCTGATTAACGCGTGATGGAGGGGCGCTGTAAGGTTGTGTGTGAGAAACAAAGCGCGTGCTTGGAAGGGGTATAGGTATAGTATAGATAGTGTAGCAATGTTACCCGTAGTTCCCTGTGAATTTGGTATAGCAACACACTGCTT
Source organism: uncultured Chitinophaga sp. (assembly GCA_966211525.1). Taxonomy (GTDB): domain Bacteria; phylum Bacteroidota; class Bacteroidia; order Cytophagales; family Cyclobacteriaceae; genus Ohtaekwangia. The sequence continues at coordinate 1,791 of CBIHOZ010000222.1, forward strand.
CTGCGGGTAATGTTTGGTGCAGAGATTGATAAAACGTTTCTCCGCGATCAGCATGCATTGTGCAGGTATCACGACTATTGGAGGAAGGCGAGAAACTTTGTCGGTGCAATAGAAAAGTTTTTGGAAGTATATATCCTGGTAAGGTACACGTACTCGTCCAATGGCGCATCTGGCAGCTGAAGGGGGAGGTGCTTAGTTGTGTTTTGTCGGAACGATGTGCGTGCATCTATATGTAAGATCATGAATGGAAAGTATGATCGTTTACTCTTTAAATTACATACGGTATAAATATATACTTGTTGTTCAGTAGTTTCAGTCGGGAGCATTCAATGGCTATGTTTCTTTGCTGATGTTATGTTTTAAGTTCTTTTTGAAATGTACTTCTGTTTTATGGAAAATAGTTTTTGTTCTTACATTATGCATCAGTAAAAATACCGATGCTATACTGCGTAAATAATTCAAGTATTATTCCCTAGTTGTCCTGAATAGCGGGTGTATAGATAGTGGATAACATTGCAGCCGCTAACTAAAATATACCTGTTATGATTAGAGAACGCTTGCTCTTGACAGCTTATTGCTCATCGAATAATCTGCATATCGATCCTTTGTCAGTATAGTTCATGTCAACACATCAAAATATATAGTCGGGATACAGGTTGAGTGCTTTTTCAGGATGCAACTGTATCATTTTTACCAAAAAAATCTAAGTATGTTAAATAGAATGACGATCCGGTATAAACTAATTCTGGTGTTTGCCGTGTTGATTGCGTTGATGTGCGGCATATTCACTGTGTCTTATTACAATGCCGGTGCTATCAACGACCGGTTGAATGTGATTGTTGATCAGAAGGTAGTGCAGCAGCATACCATCCGGCAGATTCGCTACTACGTTACGTTGCTTATCATTTACCAGAAGCGCATCAGCATCGAAACGGATGAGCGAAAAATGAGCGACCTCAGATGGGAGATCGACAACACGGTTAAGCTTGCAAAAGATGAGCTTGAGAAATTGAAGTCCATGAGCTCCGGTGAGTTGCTGACGCTGGCTGAACAGATAACTCCGCGACTGAATGATCTTGCTCGTGTAAGCACAGACGTTACCGAACTCGCTACAGCCAATACCGAGTACGTTGCGAGTGATAAGATCCTAAACGACAGTTACAAGCACTTGACGAAAGCGAATGCTACATTAGGTGCGCTGTCTGATCTCCTGATCAAGACCGGTACAAAGGAACAACTCGCAGATGTTTCACGCATTCGTGAATTGCTGTTTGAATTGTTTATGCAGGAGAAGAATCTAGTGCTATATACGTCTGATGAGCAACAGGCAAAAGAACTTTCGGAAGCTATACCGCTGGAAAATAAGCTGGACTCTGTTACGTCTGCTTTGCGCGGTATGCTCGCCGGAAACGCGCGAGACTTGCTTGATAGATATTCATCTCAATTTGCTGTCTTCTATACCAGCCATCGTGAAATTGTAGAGCTGGCGCGCAAGAAGACAAACACCAAAGCTTTTTCGCTGTCCAATTCGCAGGGCGACCAGGTAGCCACTGCGTTGATTCAGAATATTGACACCTACCTCAATGTAGTGAAGGCCGATCTGGAAAAAGATCGTGTGGACACCGATGCCCTCTATTCGGATGCCGTGAGCTTTATGCTGTTGACAATTTTCGTGTCGATTGTGATCAGTGTGTGTATGGCGTTATGGTTGCTGAAGGGTATAGGACATTCGTTGGCGATTGCTACAGAGGCATTGCATAAAATTGCTTCCGGTGATTTCTCGGCCGATGTAAAGATATATATGGAGGACGAGATCGGGGAGATGTTGAAGGAGCTGCAAGCGATGATTGCGAAACTTCGTAATTCGGTTGATGTTGCCAAGCGTGTTTCCAAAGGTGATCTGACTATTGACTTTAAAACAATTCGGAATTTTGGCGGTGAACTGGATGAATCGCTGGAGCAGATGGTACATAACCTGCGTGAAGTAGCGTTGACCATTTACAATGGAGCGCAGCAGGTATCTACTGCCAGTGAACAGGTAGCGGCTGCGGCCCAACAAATGTCGCAAGGTGCGCAGGAGCAGGCGAGTGCTACAGAAGAAGTATCATCCTCGATGGAGCAAATGGCGGCCAACATCCTGCAGAACACAGACAACTCCAAAGAGACGGATACGATTGCTACCAAAGCGCTGCATGATATTGAGATCAGTAGCCAGTCCGTTGCAAATGCTGTTGATGCCATTACTTCTATAGCTGACAAGATCTTGGTGATTGAAGAGATCGCATCGAAGACCGATCTTCTGGCGTTGAACGCTTCAGTAGAAGCCGCGCGTGCTGGTGAGCATGGTAAAGGTTTTGCCGTTGTAGCAGCCGAAGTGCGGAAGCTTGCGGAACGAAGTCAGCGTGCAGCAACGGAGATAAACGAGATCTCGGCGCAAACCGTAAAACAAGCGAAAGAGTCGCGTGCATTACTGAGCAGTACACTTCCGGATATAAGTCGTACGGCATCGCTGGTACAAGATATAGCAGCCGCAAGTATTGAGCAGAGTCAGGGAGCCGATCAGATTAACAAAGCTATTCAACAACTGTCGCAGGTAACGCAAGGCAATGCTTCTGCTGCCGAGGAAATGTCATCGAATGCTGAAGAACTCAATTCACAAGCAGAAGAATTACGTGTGGCTATCGGTTATTTCAAAATTGATCACACCATTCAAACGACTCGTGCAACACGTCAGAAACGCAGTGATAGAAAAATGTTTCCGAAAGAACCGGCATTTCAAGCTTCATCGTCAGACGTCACACAAGGCTTTGATTTGAAATTGGACAATTCAGTTTCGGATCAGGACTTTACCGAATTCTAGAAATGTGCTATATATAGTTAAGTGCAGTATACTTGTGATGCTGCACTTTGCTTTTATAGCGTTGCAAGAGCATTTTAATTACCACAGTATATATAGTTTATGGAGAGATCGTAGTGATCTTTACCGGTCCCAGCAAGCCTGCATCGAGTAACGTCCACTCCGGTTTAATGGTGATGTTGGTTTTTGTATAGCGCTTTTCGGTAGGTAAATTACGATCACCGACCAGGCGGTTTCGCCACGAGTTTGTTACTTCAACCTGTAATTGGTTTGCCCGGGCACGCAGAGGTTTGGTGATCTCGATGCGAAACGGTGGCGTCCACAAAATGCCGAGGTCTTCGTTGTTCAGTCGTACGCGTGCTATACCTACATCCTGTACGTTACTAAGTTCAAGGAAGTAGCGAACGTTTTCTTTATAGGATGTGAAATCGAAAGATGTAGTATAGATTGCCTTGCCCGAGTAGTTGGCAACACCTGGTTCTTTTCGTTTTGTCCAGCTTGCCAACGTGTCGAATGTAACAAAGGCGGGTGTGCCCATGCGGAGGTTATCAAACTTGACCTGCCATGGACCTTTTATAGTTGTAGCCGTCTCATAGTGCCATGCATTGTCACTTACAACGCCTTTTACAGAGGAGCCTATGTCTTCGCGGAAGACAACAAACACGGAACCGTACGGGTCGAATTGGATCGGGATGATTGTTCTGTCATCCTGCTGCTGAAAAGCTTTGGCCGTTTTTACTTCACCGGTTACTGCATTCCAGAACTCCGGCTGTTTTCCATTGACTCGGAATGAAAATGTAGCCGATGTCTCATTTTCATTCTGGCTGCTTACAAAGTATATATCATTACCCTGTATGTTGCGGTGGATATAGTCGAATGCACCATTCTCAGGATTCTCCGTTACTTCAAAATCAGGTTGTATGTTCATCGCTGCGAGTACATCGCGTGCAGGTTTTCCCCATACAACTTTACCTTTACCGACTTTATGTTCTCCGGCAGTAGAGATACCGTTGCCCCAGAGTTCACCGGCAAGCCGCCTGAATTCTTCCATGCTTTTCTGCCGGTTCGTGAGACTTATCATGTCTTCCGGTTTCGGCCCGACAACCACGGCTCCATTGGTTACAAGTGTTTTGATCTTTCGCAGAGCGGCCAGGGAGAGTACTTTGTTGGCAGGCAAGACCAGTAGCCTGTACGTTGTTCCGTGCGGTAATGTAAGTTTACCGTTCTGCACAGCAAGCGCGAGCAGGCGGTCTTCATTGATGAGGTCATAATCGTAGCCGGGAAGTATATGTGCAGGATCATCCTCTTTCAGGTGTCCTATATTTGGAACATGATCACCGTAATAATATACTACATCTGTAACTGTGTTGCCAGCTTGCTGCATGATATACTGACAGCGCTTCAGGTAATCGAAAAATCCGTTGGCATGTTCCCACCAGGTGATGTTGGGATTGATGTGTGTGCCGGCAAAATACTCTTGTCCCGGTAAACCCATTTCTTTTGGTGAACAGGTAAAGGTATGCAGCAATACCAAATTGAGTCCGGAGCATACTTCATGATCGAAAGCAGGCTTCATGGTTGCCCAGGGTATGTCATTCCAATGACGACCGATGGTTGTGAATGATTCTGCGGCTACCAGTCTCTTGTTATAGATGTGTGCAGCACTCGATGCCTGCTTCACAAAGAAACGTTCTTCTATCTTCGAGCGGTGAGGCGATGGTGACCAGAATTCGCTTAACATGATATCGTTGAAGCTATAGTTCTTCAATCCATCCAATGGACCTGCATGCGGCCCTGCCGATTCCGGTTGAATGCCCATGTTGTGTTTCGCAGCATGCTCAGCAAAAACGCGATAGTGATGTTCGGCAATACAATCGCCAATGGTTTTCCGGAAGTCTGCCAGGAATGCATTACTCGTCTGGCGGTTGTGTAGAATTTTGCCGGCTACAATTGGAAGATAAGTATATATATCATATCCTCTTCGCTTTCTGAATTCAGCTGCGAAGTTGTCAGACCAATTTATACCCCCGCATTCCCAACTGTCGGTTTGCAAGTGTGTAAGCGTTGTTCCGGCAAGCGGTCCTATATCTTTCAGTAACGGTTCGACATGCGTGTTCCAATACCGGTTGAAGTAGCGTTCGTTCATATAGTCGATTACGCGTCCCTGCCATTTGCCGCTGGATGTTGATACTTCTGCACCACTCGTGGTATAACCAAAGCGCATGATCGTCCAGTTACCTGCCGGTATATGCCAGCGCAGTTTACCGGAGGCATCAAGCTTGCCTTGCAGTACAACTATATCTTTTATCGATGCATCTTCCTCATTCGGAGATGCCGGAACATCTTCGAGTAATTTTTCTGTATCATATCCCGAACGACTTCCTTCTTTGAAAGCTGCCTTTACAGCCAGGTCTCGTATAGGTAATCGTGTGGCCGGTATATTTCGTTTTGGAAACGCTATCACCACTATATCTTTATAGAAGTTATCTTTTGTCGGGGGCTTGGGGAGTGTCTGGTACTTCTTCAACGGTCCGGCTACTGTAACTTCACTCCACGTAACATGCTTGGTTGCTTCTGCCGGAGTAACATCGGGTCCACCCAGGTTCCATCCGCTTTGTATACTCAGACTCAGCACAAGCCCGAGACGATTTGCTTCGGTTACAGCATGTACAAACAGTTCGCGCCAGGCAGGTGTCCCAAACATCGGGCCTTCCGGTACATTGCCATTGCCTTGCTGATTTTGTCCGCCGGCATCAACGATGCATGCACCGCTAAATCCTTTTGATTTCATGGCTTCGAGATCGCGCGTGATCGCTTCTTTCGTTACGTTTCCATTGAGCCACCACCACCAGCAACGGATGCCATACTGTTGGGGCGGTTGTTGAAATGTTGCGGGTAAAAGCGAAGTATCGGTCGCGACTGTAGGTTGAGCATGCCCGACTGCCGGATCAGTAGAAACAAATCCTGTGAGTGCTATTATAGAGACCGCGAAGAGCGCGGTTAACATGATTACACGAAAAGCCATATCCGGTAAAAGATACTAAGGTTAAACACAGAAGCGAAAAGTATACGCGTCATTTTTTCTGTAAAGTGCTTCTATATATACTCTAGTTATACAAAAAAATCCAATCCTGCTTTTGAAGAAGGATAAAGTGAACGAATATCTGGTGAATTAACGAGATTTTTCAAGCATGGGGCATCCGGCTGTAACCGGCATCGCCCATGTTCTAATGGTATTGTAATGGATAACTAATTAAGCATGATCGCTCGTATTTAGTCGAGAAGGATTAACTTTAGGCCGAGACCAATATTTTATCTATGGCGATTGAAGAGACCACAAGAGCCAGAAAGATGACACGGCCTGCTATAGACCGTGATATTCTTTTGAAAGCTTATACCCTGATGTGTACAGCCAAACGTATGGCTGATCTATACGATGAGAACCGCGACATCTGCAGCAAGTATGTACACAGCACTTCCCGTGGCCATGAAGCCATTCAACTTGCGGCAGGCCTGCAATTAAAGCCGATCGATTACGCTTCGCTATATTATCGTGATGAATCCATGTTACTCGGCATGGGTGTAGAACCGTATGAGCTGATGCTACAGCTCATGGCAAAACGCGATGATCCTTTTTCCGGAGGGCGTACGTACTACGGTCATCCTTCTTTAAGACGTAAAGGTTTTCCGGTTATACCGCATCAGAGTTCTGCTACGGGTATGCAAGCTATACCGGCTACCGGTATGGCACATGGTATAGCATACCTGGAGTCTCAATCTCTATTGAAAGGTGATGAGCAACCGGTTGTGTTATGTTCACTGGGCGATGGTTCTGTTACGGAAGGAGAAGTTGCGGAAGCATTTCAGATGGCAATTCTAAAGCAGTTGCCCATTATATACCTGGTGCAGGATAATGATTGGGGTATATCTGCTTCCGGAAATGAAATGCGTGCCATGGATGCGTATGAATATGCAGCAGGCTTTAAAGGACTTGAACGCATGCGCGTGGATGGTGCTGACTTTGTTGATTCATATATAGGATTGCGAAAAGCGATTGACCATGTGCGCAAGCGGCAGGGACCTATACTTGTACATGCGCGTTGTCCGCTGTTGGGACATCATACCTCTGGTGTAAGAAGGGAATGGTATAGGGGAGAAGATCTCGAAGTGCACCGGCAGCGTGATCCGCTTACCAAACTGAAAGAATTTTTGCTCGAAGAAGGTGAGACAACGGACAGCCTGTACGCACTGGAGCAACAAGCAGCAGATACTGTCGCCAACGACTATCAACGGGCTGTGCGAGCTGCCGATCCGGATGTCAATGATTTTGATTCACACGAATTTGCCCCATCACCAATTATAAATGAGACAGGCACTCGCACTCCGAAAGGTGGCGAGAAAGTGGTGATGGTAGACGCTGCGTTGCACGCGGTAGATGAAATTCTGAAGAAGCATCCGGAAGCCTTGTTCTATGGACAGGATGTAGGCAGAAGATTAGGCGGTGTATTTCGAGAGGCTGCTACACTCGCACAGAAGTATGGCGATGCACGCGTGTTTAATACACCGATACAGGAGGCTTATATTGTTGGATCAACCGCAGGGATGTCTGCAGTAGGAGCGAAGCCTATTGTAGAGATACAGTTTGCAGACTATATATGGCCTGGTATAAATCAGCTGGTAGAAGAATTGTCCAAGAGCTGTTATTTGTCCAAAGGTAAATTTCCGGTGCAGGCATTAATTCGCGTGCCGATCGGCGCGTATGGTGGTGGAGGTCCGTATCATTCCGGTAGTGTAGAGTCTGCGTTGTTAACCATACGCGGTATAAAGATAGTATATCCGTCAAACGCAGCAGACATGAAAGGTTTGCTGAAGGCAGCGTTCTATGATCCCAACCCGGTTGTACTTCTGGAACACAAAGGTTTATACTGGTCAAAGGTACCAGGCACAGGCGATGCCAAGACGATTGAGCCGGACGAAGAATATACTATACCGCTGGGTAAAGCTGCTATCGTACAAGAAGCTTCCATGGAAAAAATTGATCGTGGAGAATCATGCGTTGTTATCACGTACGGCATGGGTATATATTGGGCGAAGGAAGCTTCGAAGTCTTTCGCAGGACAAGTCGAGATCATTGATCTGCGCACACTCAATCCTATCGATTGGGACACGATAACGTCATCCGTAAAGAAACATGCACGTGCCTTCGTATTGACGGAAGAACCTCTACTCAACTCCTTCGCAGAATCTATAGCCGGAAGAATATCCAAAGAATGCTTCCAGCACCTCGATGCCCCCGTGTGGACATTAGGCGCAGCAAACCTTCCCGCTGTTCCGTTAAATGTAGACCTTGAGAAGATGATGCTGCCAAATGCAGATAAAGTGCGAAGCGCTTTGGGAGAACTGCTGTCTTTTTAGAGCTGCGAGCCGTGAGCTTTGAGCTGCGAGATATGAGGGCTGCTGGCTGCAAGCCACTAGTGTCCGGGGAAAAGTATAGAAAAAAATTAAGCGGGATCATTTCTG
>CBIHOZ010000223.1:0-10125 GCA_966211525.1 uncultured Chitinophaga sp.
CCGCTTACCACAACGGTATAGGTACCCGCATCAGACGCAGAAGTGCTTGCTATAGAATATGTATTGGCATTCGCTCCTGCTATATCTACTCCATTCTTTTTCCATTGATAGGTTAAACCTGTGCCGGTAGCTGTTACGCTGAAGTTAGCTGCACTACCTTCGCAGATTGCCTGACTTGCTATAGGCTGTGCTGTAATAGCTGGTAAAGCATTGATCGTTAAGGTAGCTGCGGTACTTGTAACAGGAGGCGTACATGTTCCGCTTACTATTACATCGTAGCTGCCGGCATCACCGGCTACTGTAGTTGCTATAGTATAGCTGCTGCTGTTCGCTCCGGAGATGTTGCTTCCACCCTTACGCCATTGATAACTTAGTCCTGTGCCTGTGGCAGTGACGTTGAAGGTTACAGAAGAACCTGCGCATACCGCCTGCGTTGCCGGTGGCACTGTTATAGCGGGCGGTGCATTTACAGTAACACTCACTGTATTGGTAAGGTCAGCATCGCAGCTCGTGGTTGCGTTGGTTGCTCTTACTTTAATAGAAACGCTTGACGCGATAGCACTGCTGGTCAACACAAGATTTCCTCCTGTGCCTGCCTGCGATGTGCTTAATACTGTATTGTCTGCGCTGTTGAGCAATTGATAGTTTACGCCTACTTCTGAGTTGGCAATGGTAACTCCTACGGTTGCTCCCGGACAAATTGATGTTGTTGCCGGGGATACAGCCAGTGATGTATTCGGAACCGGATTAACGGTTACAGATCGAACCGATGTACACGATGGGAAGAATCCTACATAATCATTGTTGGCAGTAAATATCTGGTTGTTGCGTGAAGCTATCGTAGCTGCTGCTGTACCGGCCGCATTCTCAATACCCATCGTCTGTGCACTGCCATCGGAACCGATATGCGTTGAGTGTATCTCTATGATGTTCGTTGTCTCATATAAATGAATCTGAGAGGTAACATAATCAGCCGTATTGTTCGTGAACTGCACGTTGTTATACTCGATCACCAATACACGCAACGGTGCTGTACCCATTGTCTGGTATCGTATGGTTCCGGTAGATGCATCGAGGTCGGCCCAGGCAATAGCAATTATATCATTGGGAGGAACGGTGTTCGGAATAGTCTGGGGTACCGGAGTAGCATTGGTTCCGGAGAAACGGATGAAACCGTTATCAAACACACGAAGCGATGAGAAAGTATTTCCGTAGAAATTAAAATTGAATCCTATACCAATAGGCACAGATATACTCACACCGATGGTTAAGGATGTAGGACTGGTAAGTGTTATCGGACTAAATGTACCGGTAGTATTTACACTATAAGAAGATGTTGTACCATCCGTAGTATAAACCTTGTGTGTGCCGGCACCTGCCGCTGCCGGTGAGAAGGTTGATCCGGTTATACCGGGTCCGTAGTAAGTTGTACCTCCTGTTAGGGATACAGAAGCATCATCAGCACAATATGTAGCGTTCAAATTGGTAATACTGCACTGGCCCAAAGCATGACCCAACGGTAGGGCTACCGCCAGCAACAGCGTCCAGATAGTATATAATAATGTCTTTCTTAACGCCATGGCAGAGAGGCAGTTGGTTAGTATATTGGCTTCCGGTTGAAAATGTAACCTCACAGTACGCTTCGGTAAATATTTAGTTCAAAAACTCCCCTCGGGAATTTACCTTCATCAGGCCGATCTTGGTCTGGGTCTCCAGATCGATAGTCCCTAAAACCAGGATGCGTCCATCGGGTAACTCTGAAACACTCGCCCCTACACTGTTCTGATCGAATGATCCCATATTCGCCGACCATTGTGCCTCACTGTTCAGATTCGTTTTTATCAGTCGTATCGTTGTTCCTGCGGTAGTCTTCTCATTGGCCAGCAACAAAAATCCTTCGGAAAAAACAGAAGGTGTAACACTTACTGCCGTGAATTGTCCCGAGATGTTGCTTACTGTTCCTTCACCTTGCTTGGACAAATTATCATTTCGCTTGCAGAAATATAGCTGTCCTACGCTGCTGGTTACCGTAGCAGTAGGTACCGATGTACCAAACTCGTAGTAGCCTCCTCCTAACAAGGGTGGCACTTTGCAGACAAAGGATAAGATCTCCCAGCTCGTTTCCTTTCCGGCATTATCCGACAGACCGAGCGGTATACCATTGCCAGAGAAATTACTCACTTCAAAATTTGCTTCGAAGTCGGTCTCTCCTTTCAATTGACGATCTGAATACGAAAATACGTAGTATATATTCGGAGATGCTTCGAATACTTTTATACCGGAACCGAAATGTTCACCGGTAGCCCCGACCGGTGTTCCGAGTTCGAGCGTTGTCCAGGCAACGGTTTTAAAATCATTGTTGAAGGCAATTGAGAATATATCTTCCTGATCGGGAGGTGTGAGTTCCGGATCAACGGCTATCGATTCATCGGTAGAGTTACCGGTAACTATAAATCCGCCATTGGACAATGCTGTGATTGACTTTATAAATTGTGTACTCCACTTCTGCTGGTTGTTACCAAACTCCATCCCACCAATGGAATCTCCCTCAGCATTTATCTTGATTACTTTGAAGTCGTACTGATCTTCGTTCGTGGTTACATCCACACCGCGGTACATGTTGGAGAGTATCAGAAAATTTCCATCTGCTGTTGGCTCAAGGTCCTGCGCATTTTCGGATACAATTTCGCGTCCTAACTGATCAAGTTCACTGCCGAACTTCTTTTGCCAGAGTATATTACCTTCTGCATCGGTTTTGATCATGAGTATACGTTGCGCGGCACCCGGCACCATGGTATTGGCCAGTATCATAATGGTACCGTCTGCATTTACAACCATATCTACCGCACGCTGATCGCCATCCTCACCGTAATACTTGATGAAGTAATTTTTGTTATCCTCTTCAAAATCTTTCTTGGAGTCGCAGGAAAGACACACGAAGAACAACGCTAACGCTACAATGCTAATCAACCTTAACTTCATCGCCTTGTCTTTTAATGGAACGCAATACAGCTTTAGAACGGGCATTCTTCAATTTACGGGGTTTATATAGCGGACGTATATATCCTACCGAGATGAAAAGATTATCCATTCTGAAAAGATCGTCTATATGAGCCCAACGGAAAGAACCATCTCCGGAATCCTGAAAGCTTTCGGATGTTGGATCTTCGCCCCTGTTATAATCGAATATACTGTTGTTATCATCCACGATGTTGGTCATACCGAACGAATACCGGAGATCGGCAAAGATATAGTCGAGCTTGATCTTGTACTTAACGCCTCCACCCACAAACAGCGAGTAGTTTACAGCGTTTCGTTTTGATTTATACCTGAGCGTAGGACTCTCGCGATCTATACTTTCCACGCGCTGTGTTTCGGGATTATAGTTCTGATCTTTATACTGGATCGTAGCGCGATCACCCAGCAACAGGTCAAATGAAAATCCGGCATAGCCATAGGGTCTGTACTGTCCTTGTGATGCACTATATTTTACCGAGAGCGGCATTCGTATCCACGTCTGGCGATCATGAAAAGAAGATTCATCGCGACCGAATTGACCGTTGATGCGCTGCTTGTATGACGAGAACACAAAGTTACCCTCCAGCATGGCGCTGAGGTTATCGTTATAATGCCAATCCACACCTACACCCGCCTGAAAGCCTGGTTTTAATATATAGCGTTTACGCACGTCATCGGCATACGTACCGCGGTCTGCAAGCTTTCGGATGATCGATACATTCGGACCGATCTTTACTGAAAGTGAAAATATAGGGGTTGATGTAAATTTCGAACTGAGATAAACCAGGTCGATCGGATCGCGTGTCTCATTGGTGAGGTATTCCGGGTTCGCTCTTAAAACTTCAAGGTAACTTTTTTCAGAACCGAACGGATCTTCGAGTAACAGGTACGTTTCTGCCAACAATAAATAAGCGCGTTGCCTCCACTCCCGGTTCTGATTTTTTTCCAGGCACTCACTCAGCATAGCAGGTATACCGTAATGATGACCGGCATTGAATTCTTCAATGGCGCGATTCAGCACAAGCTCGCATTCATTCTGAGCCAATGCCGAAAAACATGCACTCCAGAACAATGCACAACTGAGTAAGAGTTTAGGTAAAGGTCTTATCATTCGCTGTTAACAATCAATAACCGGTACAAGTATTCTCATATTCAACATCATTTCCTACATACTTCGTCCATTCATCCTGCGTCATATTCTTCCGTGCAATATTCGGACAAATCTGATCGGCCAGCAACGCAGGGTCTGTTGGCCAAACGCGTATCTCCGATTCGGAACACGCTGCTATCAGAAGATTCGATCCTTTCGCAAAGGCTATATCCCACACAAAGCCGTTGTTGTTCTCCATCTCTACAGGGAGGTCTTCCGGATTATCCAGTACATATAGCTGCAGTCGTTTATCGAGACCGGCACTCGCGAGTAATTTTTCATCCGGACTAAACTCCACATCGTAAACACCGGCACGATGTCCGGAGAACTGACGTGTCTCTTGTGTTGTAAAGTCATATAGCTTTACAATGCCGCGTTTGTTTGACAGCACATCAACACCGTACGCAAGGGAATTTCCGCTCGGACTATATTTCACCGACAGAATTCTGCTTGAGCTTTCTGTTGCCAGCGTGGTATAGGAATTATTCGTAAGATTTACTTGTATCAGCAGTCCCGACCACGTGCCTCCTATCAATGACTTACCATCCGGATGTATACTGATGGATTTGAGTTCGAACGGAAGTGTTACCAGTGTTTTCACATCGCCTGTAACCTGGTTTACGAGCGATAAGGTTTTGTCGGCACTGGCGACAATAAAGCCGGAGTTATCGGGAAGAAACTCAATGTCGTTTGTTGCGCCTTTAAACCCTTTGATCACTGCTGGTTTTGACTTTGTCTGTTGCACGCTATAGATCTGCACAAAAGAAGAATCGCTTCCATTCACCAGGAAGCTTTCATCTTTACTCAGCGCTATAACTTTGCTCGGGTACGGTGTAGCAAAGCCAGTAGCCGAGTTGGTGAGCTTATCATAATCACCACGATAAATTCGGCCATCCGCCCCGGACACAAAAAAGCTGTTGTTCTTGTCCGATACGACCAATGAACGCATGTGTACGCGTGGCGGCCCCTGAACCTTCATGGCGTTATAGCTGGAACCTATAATTTTTGTGAGCGCACTATATAGCCCGCGGTATATATAGGGATCGTATTTCTTACCGCTATATCTCCTGTGAAAGATGTGCCCCTGCATAGCCTGCAATGCAGCAAGATCTTTGTCGTCATCTTCCTGCACCGACTTGGTAGCCAACACCTGGGCTACACGCAGCATAAGCTGGTTCTTGGCGAACAGCCAGTTGAGGTCAGCTTCATCTTTTTTCAGATTGGCAAAGTCCAGGTTTCGTTGCGCTTCCTGGTTGGCAAGTATAGCTTTCTGCTCTTCGCTTCTTGCTTTCACGAGCGCGCGCTCCACATCTCCTTTTGCTGTTTCAAGCTGTGTGATGGTAGATTGTAATTCTTTGTTGTATACATCGGCCAGATCGCGTGCTGCAATAGCATCGGAGCGTTGTTTCTCGGCTTCTTTCTTTTGCTTGAGTGCTTCCTCGCGCTGAACCTGTGCTTCGTTCTTCTGTATATCTGCATACTCGCGGTCGGCATCGGCCTGCAGTTTTTGCAGGTATGCATATACGAAGAAAAGTATAGCAATCAGAAATGCTATACCCAGGATAATAGCAGTAGCACGCGTTCTTCTGAGAACACGTCTCTGCATCATCTCCTGATTTTTTAATTCTGCTTCGTAGGTAATGCGACTGGTGTCGAGAAAAACGATCGCGCGCTCAAACGCTTCATCGTAGCGTTGTGCCCACTCGCGTGTAGGCTTCTGCTTCTTCTGCCAGTTTAATGCGAGCTGCAGATCGGGTGTTCTCCACAAACCTGTTGTACCAATCTGATACATGGCTGCCGCATCCGACAGACGTTTATACATCGTTGCTGATTCGAACTCATCTTCAACCCAGACTTCGAGTCGGTTCCAGATACGAATAAGACTTTCGTGCGAAAGCTCGATGATGGAATCTCCGTTAAGCGGTATATGTGCGGCCGGCATCAGGAACGAGCGACCGGGTTTTCGAAATTGTTCTACCACTTCGATCACCTCTTCTTCACTTGCTTCTGCCAATTGAGCGATCAACGCCAATTGACAAGGTCTGCGCATGCCGCGGTTCTCCTGATTTTTTTCTGTTATACTTTTGAAGAGTACTTCCGCTATAGCTTTGCTGCGCAACGAAAGTTCATCGAATGCTTCGTTGGCGTGCTGCGAAAGTGCTTCGGATATTTTACCAATAGCCGTATAGTGGCGAACGTCTACCGGCTCACCGGCTTCATGGTTCTTCAGCCAGTAATCCCACGTACGCATCAACGCATGTTGAAGGATGGGAAGCTGATCCTGGTCTGCGCCCATATCGCTCAGCAATCGCTTCACCAATCGCTGTGATATATTTCCTCCGGCTACTGCTATAGGTCCTTCGATAGCAGCCTTCTTCTGCTCCCGCGTCATCTGCGGAATGAGATAGTTACTGCTGTTGATAAGTTTTGTTAATCCGGGAAACACAGAACATTCCCCTATAAAATCCGAACGCATCGCCAGTGCTACATATATAGGCACTTCGCGTTGCTGCACGGCTGTCATGAAGAGGCTTACATATAGCTGCGCATCATTTTGTGTGTCGCTGTCGACATGATCGCGATAGCGGAATATCTCTTCGAACTGATCAATGAGAAAGAAAATATTTTCAGATGCGTTGCGCTGTATATACTTCGATACTTCCAGTAACCCTTGCGGACCGCTGCGAAGTATAGAGTTAATGATAGGGCGATGAACTGATGCTTCTGATGCCGGTATATATTCATGCTTCACCATGTATTCGAGTATAGCCTCGACTAAACCATGGATGGGTGAAGCACCGGGACGGGCTGTTATCGCATTCCACTCTGTACCTGATTCCGTAACAAAGCCTCCATACAAAACGGGAATAAGACCACACGCCATCAGGGAAGATTTACCACTTCCTGAATAACCCATCACTGTAACAAACCTGTTACGTGCAAGCTTGGAGAGTATCTCATCGATTTGTCCTTCGCGACCAAAGAAAAGATGACTGTCGTCAATTGAAAAAGGGCGCAGGCCAGGAAAAGGATTTTCTACCTCAACCTGAACATTCGGTATCTCTGACGAGTCTTTGTCAAGCCTCTGCGTATGATAGGGTTGGTTATGCATAGTTACCCTGACAGGACTTGAAAGTTAGGAATTTGATGCTGAATGTAGGCACTCTGTTACTTATCTAAAAAAACCGTTCTATAGTCTAAAAAATCAGCTCCCCCCGAATATAGGCTAAATTTGAGAAAACAAAAAAGGGGACTGTCAGTCCCCCTTAAATATTTATTTGGTTAGCAATTACTTCACCTTCTTTACGATAGCTTCGAATGCAGAAGGGTGGTTCATCGCTAAGTCAGCTAATACTTTACGATTCAAATCGATACCTGATTTTTTGAGTTTACCCATCAATTCAGAGTATGATAATCCGTGCAGACGCGCACCGGCATTGATACGAGCGATCCACACGCTGCGGAACTCTCTTTTCTTTTGTTTACGATCGCGGTAAGCGTATCCTAAACCTTTTTCAACGGCATTTTTTGCTACCGTCCAAACATTCTTTTTACGGCCGAAGAAACCTTTGGCCAGCTTCAAGATGCGTTTACGTCTTGCTCTTGAGGCTACATTGTTGACTGATCTTGGCATTTTACTTTACATTTTTTGGCTGATGGCGTCCACGTCAAAGGTGAATCTTGCGGCCAGCATCCGGGTTAAACATTTGAACCTGAGATTAAAGAACAAGCATTGCTTTTACATTCGCCAGGTCTGACTTTTTCACCAGAGACTTGTTGCTCAGCCTGCGCTTCTGCTTAGTCTCCTTCTTAGTCAGGATATGGTTTTTGAAAGCACGCTTATGCTTAATCTTACCAGTGCCAGTCACTTTAAAGCGCTTCTTGGCTCCTGATTTTGTTTTTAATTTAGGCATTGTATAAAAATTAAACTTTCAAGACTTACTTCTTGGCCTTCGGCATCAGCATGATACTCATGCGTTTACCTTCAAGTTTAGGCATCTGTTCTACCTTGCCGTGTTCTTCGAGCAACTGTGCAAACTTCAGCAGGAGAATCTCTCCGCGTTCTTTATACACAATGGATCTACCGGCAAAGAATACAGTAGCTTTTACTTTCGCGCCTTCCTGAAGAAACGTTATGGCATGTTTTAACTTGAAGTTAAAATCATGATCATCGGTATTCGGACCGAAGCGGATCTCTTTGATCACCACTTTCACGGTCTTCGCCTTTATCTCCTTCTGTTTCTTCTTCTGCTCGTACTTAAATTTCGAGTAGTCAACAACCTTACATACCGGAGGGTCTGCATTTGGTGATATTTCAACTAAATCCAATCCCTGCTCCTGCGCCAACTTAATGGCTTGCTGTATAGGATATACATCTACCTTGATGTTCTCGCCTACTACCCGAACCCGTTGTGCCGTTATTCTTTCATTAATTCGATACGGTTCCTCAGGTTTCTGAGGTCCTCTGCGTGGAGGCCTGCTAAAATTGCCAGGTCTGTTGGTATTACTGCTGTTAATAATTCTAAATGTTTAAGTCCACAAAAAACAGGGTGCAAATATCGCTATTTACATCAAAAATACAAGTACCTTATAAAAGGATCAATTCGGTGCAGCGCATTCTGTTCTGAATTTGTCAACAAATTCATCCAATAACACACTTCCCTGATCGCCTTGCCCATGTTTACGCACGGCTACTTTCTCTTCTGCAACCTCTTTCTCGCCTACAATAAGCATGTAAGGGATCTTTTTGGTTTCAGCATCGCGGATCTTACGACCGATCTTTTCATCACGGTCGTCCAATATACCTCTGATATCCTGCTCCTTCAATTTCTCATAAACACGTTTCGCATAGTCGTTGAAACGTTCGGATATAGGAAGAACAGCGATCTGATCAGGCGCCAGCCACAGCGGAAAATTACCCGCGCAGTGTTCAATGAGAACGGCCACGAATCTTTCCAGTGATCCGAACGGAGCACGGTGAATCATTACCGGACGGTGCTTCTGATTATCAGAGCCTACATATTCAAGTTCAAAGCGCTGCGGAAGCTGATAGTCTACCTGGATGGTACCCAACTGCCAGCTGCGACCCAACGCATCTTTTACCATAAAATCAAGCTTCGGTCCGTAGAATGCAGCCTCACCCTGAACCGCTATAGTTTGCAGACCACGTTCATCGGCAGCCTCCTGTATTTCGCGTTCGGCTCTCTCCCACAGGTGATCTTCACCTATATATTTAGCTTTATTCTCCGGATCACGCAACGATACCTGTGCTGTATAGTTTTCAAAACCAAGTGATCTGAAAACCAGCAACACGAGATCAATAACTTTAATGAACTCTTCCTTCACCTGATCCGGACGACAGAAGATGTGTGCATCGTCCTGTGTAAATCCGCGTACGCGTGTCAAGCCGTGAAGCTCACCACTCTGCTCGTAACGATATACTGTTCCGAACTCTGCCAAACGTATCGGCAGGTCGCGGTATGAACGCGGCTTTGTTTTATAGATCTCGCAATGATGCGGACAGTTCATCGGTTTCAACAGGAACTCTTCGCCTTCGTCAGGAGTATGTATAGGTTGAAAAGAATCTTTACCATACTTCTCATAGTGACCTGAAGTAACATAGAGTGACTTACCTCCGATATGCGGTGTAACCACCGGATCGTACCCCGCTTTGATCTGTGCTTTACGCAGGAACTGCTCGAGGCGCTCGCGAAGGATTGTTCCCTTCGGTAACCACAGCGGCAAGCCCATGCCTACTTTCTCGGAGAAGGCAAACAGTTCAAGCTCTTTTCCGAGTTTACGGTGGTCGCGCTTCTTCGCTTCTTCCAGCACATGGAGATACTCTTCCAGCTCTTTCTGCTTGGGAAAAGTTATACCATAAATGCGTTTCAGCATTTTGTTCTTCTCGTTACCGCGCCAGTATGCTCCGGCTACGTTGAGAAGTTTTACCGCTTTGA
>CBIHOZ010000224.1:0-10039 GCA_966211525.1 uncultured Chitinophaga sp.
GAACGTAGCGAGCAGTGTGTTGCCTTCGTATAGTTCAAGCTTTTCGCCTTTGATCTTATAGCTGTCGGCTGACTCCATCGCCTTGGTGAGGAAGTTCTCAACATCCAGGCGGTCGCAGGCCATCTTGGTGGTCATGGTGGTGAATTTTATTTTATCACCGTCCAGGGTATAATTACCACCGAGACCATTGCATCCGGCAAAACCTTTGATGCGTTTTTCATTGCCTTCGCTGCTCAGTACAAAATGTACTTCTTTCGAATTTTCAGGAGTGATCACGGGCATCCCGTTCATCTCTGCTAATTTCCAGTAAGTGTTTTCAAGATTTGCCACGCTTGTTGTGTTTTCAGATGAACGGCATTGGAACAGGGCGAGGAGTGTTAGTGAGAGGAGTATCTTTTTCATGGTCGTTGTTAGTCGTTAATGGTTAAACGTTATCCGTTAATCGTGTTTAAAATCCAATGCCACAAAGTTCACGAAGAAGACACAAAGAAATCACAAAGGTTTTTTCTTTGTGTCTTCTTCGTGTCTTCTTCGTGATCTCTGTGCAAGGGATTTTTAGCTTCGTTGTTTAAAGTTAAACGTTATTAGCAAGAACGATTAACGGACAACTAATAACGATTAACGCCTAAAGGTCGCGTATCCAGATATTCCGGAAGCTCACCGCGTTGCCATGATCCTGCAAGCGGATCGGTCCTTTCTCGTACGCTTTATATACCGGTAAACCTATATATTCTGTAGGTCCCCAGATTGCTACGTGGTTTTGTGTAAGCACACCGTTGTGAATTACCGTTACATACGCAGGCGAGATCACACGGCCTTCCGCATTAAAGCGAGGTGCTGTAAAGAAGATCTCATATACCTGCCACTCGCCCGGCTTGCGACAAACATTTACCAACGGTATATGTTGCTTGTAAATTGAGCTAGCCTGTCCGTTGGCGTAAGTCTTGTTGTTATAGTTATCGAGTACCTGTACTTCGTAACGCTCCTGCAGAAATATACCGCTGTTACCACGGCCTTGTCCTGTTTGCTTCGGATCAACTTCCGCAGGCGATCTCCACTCTACGTGCAATTGAAAATCACCGAACTCTTTTTTCGTCTTGATATCTTTACCTCCGGCAGTAACCGTCATTGCGCCATCTTTGATGGTCCACTTGGGCGCTGTGCCATCGATCGTAACCCAGTTGTCGAATGATTTACCATCGAACAACACGGTTGCATCGGAAGGCGCATCACCAACTTTTTCGGCAGCGGTAATAATGCGCGGCTGTGGTTCCCATATCTCGCTGGACTCTGGTGTTTTTTTACTTTGATCCTGTGCATTCGCAATGTAACCGGCACTGATACAGGCTAGTGCCATGAATAACTGATTGGCTTTTTGCATATTGGTCTGGTTTAATTATAGATCGTTAATTATGTCATCTACTTTTTTGTCAGTGTCATCCTTCATCATGCCTCGCACAACCGGTGAACTATATTCGAGTTCGAGGAAATTTTTGTCGGTAGCTTTAAAGCGAAGTATAATGCGGTCTGTCTTCCAGAAGTATAACTGGTTCTTCATATCGTACGAAGCTTTACCGTATAGTGCTTCGAGTGCTTTCATGAGGCGAGGATCTTTGTCGGTAGTGACTTTGATTTCGTAAATGAGATCTTTATAGGCCTTGAGCTCTATCTCCTTTACTTTTATTTCACCGATCTTTTCATAGTCGGGGTGTTCTACAGTATATAGCTTGGCAGGGAATACCTCTTTTTCCTTGAATTCTTTTTTTACTTTGGAGCCCTTCACGGAATCAGCCACGGTTCCAAGCTGAATATCTTTAAAACCATTTCGTTTTTCGAGCTCCTGGATAGTCTGAGCATGTGTATATACTGTCAGGCAGACGAACAGGGCAGAGAAGATGTAGCGGATCATGCAATTAATTTATAAACTTAATCGGAATAGTAACCATTGTCCTATCCCACATTATCAAAAGGTTTGCCACATCGTTTCGCTGGTCAAATTTGAGGGTGAGTGGCTCGTAAATCAGATCTCCCGTGGACTGCACGGGCACATCGAAGCGGATCAGATCTTGTTTCGGATTGTAATTATAGGAACCCCACAACCCCACATCTTTACTGATAATGATCGTCCACTTTTCTTTGTCAGGTATGGTGAAGAGGGTATATGTACCGGCTTTGATCAGGAAGCCCTTCATCGTTATATCTTTTGTAAGCGTTATCTCGGCTGCTTCGTTGGCACCGGGGCTCCACTCTTTTCCATAGGGAACAAGCTTGCCGAAGATCTCTCTTCCTTTTTTCTGCGGTTGTGAGTAGGTGATCTTCACATACGATTCTTTATAGCGCATGGAGATCACATCCAGCGGACTACTTCGTTCTTTGAACTCCTGTGACCAACACGTGAGCGATGTTACCAGACAGTATAGTGTGAAAAGATATCGTGCCATTGGGTTTTAAATATACTAATTTAGAATTCATCTACCGGTTAACACAAGCGTTTCAATTTAGTAACGCGTCTTTGTTTCCATATACGGCTTAACTGCTTCATAGCGAATTACTTTTTGATTTGTTGTCCGTCATTATGTGCTCAAACTTTTTAACACGCAGATAAAACGTGATTGATGTTCAGGTATTACACGCGCTATAATTTCGATGCAACCTAAAACAAATCATTTCATTCCCCATTCATGAAAAAATCATTTACAAAAATTATGTGCCTGCTCGTGGCAGCGTCACTGGCTTTTACGGCATGTGAAGGTCCTCAGGGAGATGTTGGTCCGCAAGGCGAAAAAGGTGATACCGGTGATAAAGGCGACAAAGGCGATGCCGGCGATGATGCTAACCAGGTTGTGTTGGCCAACCACTCTACTACATCTACATTTCTGAAGAAGCTTCCGGGCTTTGAAAGTGTTGAAACGTTTTCATTGATCGGTAGTGCCGATTATCTGCCGGAGTCTCCTTCATTTGTATTTGGTGGTGCTGCCGATGGTGCAGGCTTACTGAAAACTGCCGATGGCTTTGTGATGCTCGTTAATAACGAAGACAACATTGCTGTTTCAAGATTGACGTTTGACAAAACATTTCGTCCTATAAAGGGAGAGTATATTTTGAATTCTGACGGTGGTCAGAAAAGATTGTGCTCTGCTACACTGGCTACTCCGGAAGAACATGGCTTCGGTCCGTTATTCTTAACGTGCAGTGAAAACAGCAGCGCGCAGATACACGGTCTCAATCCATTGGCAGCTGCTACACCAACCGTTCCTAATTTTCTTCCGGGCCTCGGTCGCTGGGGTGCTGAGAATGCTGTACCACTTCCAAAGACTGCCTATACCGGCAAGACGGTTATACTTATTGGTGATGATGACTCTGGTACAGATGGCGGACAGCTTGCGCTATATCTGTCGAACACCGTGGGTGATCTTGAGAACGGAAGTCTATATGTAATGAGACGCGTTGATCAGAATACACGTGAGATGGACCTGCAAGTGAATACAGCTGTAAATATAGAGTTCGCCAAGATCGATGATCATAAGAATATCACCGGTGCACAAACCAACGCTGCCTCTACAGCATTGAAGTCAATCGCCTTCGGTCGTGTTGAAGATATAGACTATCGTAAAGATGGTGTTGGTCGTGAAATTTACTTTAACGTAACCGGCCAGGAGGGAAATGCAGATCGTACCAAGTATGGTCGTGTATATAAATTAGTGCTGGATGCCAACGATCCATTGAAAGGTACACTTACACTTATACTGGATGGTGACGATCGTGCCGGTAAAGCAGGTTCGTTCCAGGATCCTGATAACATTCTGGTGACAACCAATTATGCCTATATACAGGAAGATCCGAATCAATATGCAGGTATCGATCACGATGCATATGTGTATCAATATAATTTGAATACCGGTGCATTAAAAAAAGTGTTTGAACTCAATCACTTCCGTGGACAAGCCGATGCTGAAGCGATCTATGGAAAATCAAACTTCGGTGCATGGGAGTATGGCGCCATGCTCGATGTTTCCGACATCCTTGGTATACCGAATACATTTACTCTCAACATTCAAACACACACGTGGAAGTCTCCTTTATTTAAAGGTGTAGACGGAGGATCGCTGGCTACGTCATTCGATGAAGGCAGCCAGATTGTAGTGCTCCGCGGACTGCCAAGATAGGAAATAGCTGCGAGCTTTGAGCTGCGAGCTTTGAGAGGAAAGGCCGCTGGCTATTAAGGCTGCTGGCTTCAAGCTGCTGGCTGCAGGAAGAGTATCGTTAAGATGCGTTGCTACTATATAGTATCGACTAACCTAAAGTTGCATTCCCCCTGTAGCCAGTGGCCAGCAGCTAGCAGCCTTTTCTTCCTCTCGCAGCCCACGGCTCAAAGCTCACAGCTATATATATATCGTGTCTTTCCTGTAGCCAGAAGCCAGCAGCTAGCAGCCTTTTTCTCGCAGCTCGCGGCTCACAGCTCACAGCTAATTTTCAAACTATGTATCGTATCGCTACGCTATCAGGTGCAGTTCTTTTCTTTTTGCTTGCAGCATGTTCTTCTCGTTCATCGAAGACTTCTGCGGAGCGTGTTAATGATTTTTTTATTGCGCAGGTTGATTCGTTGAATTATACCATCGGGTGGTTTGCTGATCATGGTGACTCGGCTTCGGTGGAGGAACTTCGGAATTCTTTTATGAAGGCACGGGCGCACTATAAAAAGATAGAGTCGCTTGTGGTTTTTTATTTTCCGGAAGAGAATGAGCGTATCAACGGACCGGCTCTCCTCGAGGCAGAAGAATATGATGATAAAGTTATTCTCCCGACAGGTTTCCAGGTGATCGAAGAGGAACTATATGCGGATACTATTCAGCGGGAAGCGTTGCAACAACAAGTGCTGGCACTGAAAGCTATTCTGAATAATCTGAAATATACTGTTCGCAGTAATTCACTGAGCGATGCCAATGTATTTGAAGCGATACGGCTTGAAGTACTTACCATAATGAGTCTCGGTATCTCCGGCTTTGATTCACCGGTGTCTTTTCAGTCTATATCCGAAACAAAATCAAGTTTGCAGGGAATCGAAACCATTGTGTCTTGTTATGAACCTGCAGATGAAACAATAACGCAGAAGTTGCATTCTGTTTTTGAAGGAGCTTATCAATACCTCGCGCGGCATACTGACTTTGATGCATTTGATCGTGCTACATTCATTCGAAAATATCTCAATCCGTTATCCGAAACGCTGTATATATACCAGCAGGAACTGAAAATACCGAACAATGCATGGGTGAGCGCTGTGAAAATGGACAAACCTACATTCTTCAGCAAAGATTTATTTGATGCTAATTTCTTCTCACCTGCCTATAACCGGAACCTGAAACCGGAAGCAGCCGTGTTGGGTAAAATGTTATTCTTCGATCCGGTGTTATCCGGAAATCATACGCGCTCGTGTGCATCCTGTCATTCGCCAGCCAAAGCATTTTCCGATGGACAAACACGAAGCATGGCGTTTGATTCGCATCAACGTGTTTTACGAAATGCACCTACACTTATCAACTCCGTATACCAGAAGTCTCAATTCTGGGATCAGCGTGTTCATTTTATCGAAGACCAGGTAACGGCTGTTGTAACGAATCCGCAGGAGATGCATGGTGATATGAATGCTTCTGCGAAACTGATCGCGAATAATAAAGAATATGTCGCGCTGTTTAAGAAAGCATTCGGAGATTCGGTTGAGATCAATCAGCGCAGTATACAAACATCACTTGCAGCCTATATCCGTACGTTGTCCGGGTTAAATGCGCGCTTCGATCAGTATATGCGTGGTGAAGAAGCGATGCTTACGGCCGATGAACTCGCAGGCTTCAATCTCTTTATGGGTAAAGGTAAATGTGCTACCTGTCACTTTATGCCGTTGTTCAATGGCTCAGTACCGCCACAATATTTTGAAACGGAATCGGAAGTACTGGGCGTTCCCGCGAAAGCGGATACTATAAATGCCAATATTGACAGCGATGCAGGCAAGTTCAATACGTATAATCGTGCACTGCACAAGTTTGCTTTTAAAACACCAACACTTCGTAATGCGGCATTAACAGCGCCCTATATGCACAACGGTGTATTCAAAACGCTGGAAGAAGTAATTGATTTTTATAATCGGGGAGGAGGCGCGGGTATCGGAGCCGTTGTGCCGAATCAAACATTGCCTGCTGATAAACTTAATCTCACGCGTAAAGAACAGCAGCAGATCATCGCGTTCATCCATACATTAACCGATACAACGGGTATGACGCGTATACCACCAGCGTTGCCGGTGCACGATCCTATAGCACTGAACAAACGCAAAGCAGCAGGCAATTATTAGTGGAACGCGATGCGAATAGCATGCAGGAAGCATCATTCACGGCTGCTTCGGATGCATGCATGCTAAATTCTCGTTTCTATATTCTATTTTTGCCAACATGTTGCGTCCCGATTTTGATGACATCTATATGGAGCTGGCAGTAAATCTTGCCAAGCGTTCGCATTGTATCAAACGCCAGGTTGGTGCTGTACTTGCAAAAGATACCCGCATCATCTCCATTGGATACAACGGTCCGCCTGCCGGCACCCATAACTGCGATGAAGAATGGCCAGATGTTGGTTGTCCGCGCGATTCAAAAGGTGGTTGTTCATTGGCGTTGCATGCCGAGCAGAACGCTATTCTCTATGCTGTAAAGAATAAAACTTCCGTTGAAGGTGCTACGCTGTATATAACGCTTTCGCCTTGCCTGGCGTGCTCACGCATCATTTACTCGATGGGCATCAGTAAAGTTATTTACCTCAATTCATATGCAGCGTACAAGGGCATTGCTTCCGATGAGGGAGTAGATTTCCTTCAGAGGTTTGGGGTAGAGGTGGAGAAGTTTAACAAGCAGCTAACGAATGTAACGCATATGATATAGCCCGTGTCGCTTACTGGATCTTCAATGCTTTCTCCAGATCACCAATCAATTTAACAGTAATACCTTTTGTCTTCTTGGCTTTCTCAGCATTGAATATCGTTAGTGCGCGGCCGAGTGCTTCATATAGTCCGGAAGGATTTTTATCATGACGGTAACTTCCCAGGCACCACTCTAAATCAGATTGAAGTTGAGGATCGATACCCAGTGACTGAAGTTTCTTCAAGGCTTCATCACTCGCTGCTTCAATGTCGTATGAAGCTGTTGAGTTCGTCTTTGCTTTTGGAGCGGCTGTCTTTGCCGGAGCTTTTGTTGCAGTTTTTGCAGGTGCTTTTGCCATAATGTATTGTTGTTTGTTTTGATTTTTCAGTTTAACAAGAGAAAGTTACGAGTGATGTTTACGCAAGACAAGCATCGTGTGGATAAAATTTATGCAACCGAGTGTGATAAAACGCAAAAATAGCGTGTGTATAGCGGTTGATGTTGTGTCTGACGTTGATGTTTGTAACGCGCATGTTCGTTTTATGGTATGTGTTCCGGTTTGTTTCAGCGTACTATACCAACACTAAATAACAATGCCGCGATGGTGTTGTGCCTGCTATACAACCCTGTGCCTGCGCGCGATGAACGATCCCGATCGATGCATCATGTATACTTCGCGCGCTGTTGAAAGCGTATCGAAACGTATTGACTGCGTATTGAAAGGCTGAGGTTGGCTTCTCGGATCAATACATTGCTATTCAAATCCTGATTACTTAAAGCACCGGTTTAACATGCTATAGGCATGCGTTATATTCTCAGCGTGACATCTGTTATACTCCTTTGGAAAAGCAATGTGGATAACTCTGCGGTAAATGAAAAAACGGTAAGCGATGATGGTATATAGCAAGCTATACTTACTATGAAACGCGAATGTAGAGGTGTATAAAAAACGAAAGGGAAGTAAATCCAATTTACTTCCCTTCGCAAAGTTTCTTAGGTCAAACCTAATTACTTCTTCTTCTTAGCAGCTTTTTTAGCAGTCTTTTTTGCAGACTTCTTTGCCGCTTTCTTCGCTGATTTTGCCATAGCGTTTTTAATTTTATGTTTAAACTATACGAAAAGTAGTAACAAAAAATTTATCTGCAAAAATTTTTCGTAAAAAATTTTTCGAAGCAATAAATTTTACCGAGTGATGTAGCGATGTGATGTCATCATCAACACATGTTGATGTGATGATTGATGTAGTGAACGGAGTAAATACAGAAGTAAATAGTACATCATCAATACTCATATAACATTTACTTCCGGATGTAGTGTGATGTTGAATTTATCTCGAACACTTGCTTGAATATTCATTGCTAACTCCCATATCTTTTCTCCTTCACCGCCTCCGTAATTCACTAATACAAGTGCCTGCAACTGATGTACACCAATGTTGTTGAAGCGTTTTCCTTTCCATCCACATTGCTCTATCAACCATGCTGCCGGTACTTTTACCATATCGCCCGCAGGATAACTTGGAATGGTTGGATATGTTTTCTTCAACGCTTCAAATGTATCTGCATGTACTGTCGGATTCTTGAAGAAGCTTCCGGCATTACCGATCACTGCCGGATCGGGTAATTTACTTCTGCGAATGTGGATAACAGAATCACTCACTGCGCGCACAGAAGGTACATCGTGTCCAAGTGCTATCATCGTATCATGTACAGCACCATAACTGCAATTGAAGTGATGATCTTTTGTTGTAAGTCTCAACGTAACTCCGGTGATGATAAACTTATCTTTTGCTTCCTGTTTAAAAATACTTTCGCGATAACCGAAGCGACATTCAGCATTCGTAAATGTTTTAATGTTGCCGGTGCTGATCTCGACTGCTTCTACTTCTTCGATCACATCTTTTATCTCGACACCATACGCGCCAATGTTTTGCATCGGTGCAGCGCCCATCGTACCCGGTATAAGCGAAAGATTTTCAACACTGCCCCAATTATTCTCAACACAATACATCACGAGTTCATGCCAGTTTTCACCTGCACCAACTTTTAATACTACATGCGCGTCATCTTTGTGGATAACTTTTTTTCCGGTGATCGCGATGCGCGCTACCAGACCATCAAAATTTTTCGTCAGCAGTATATTACTGCCGCCCCCGAGTAACAACACGCGTTGTTTTTGAAAAACACCGGATGCAACGAGTGCCTGCGCTTCTTCAACGGAGTGGATGGTGGTAAATTCTTTTGCTGTTGCCTCAAGTCCAAATGTATTGAACGATGCAAGGCTTATGTTTTGCTGAATGGTCATTGCGTTATGAAGTATGAGGTTCGTTGAAGAAAAGTTTGTTCCCGAAAGGATCGATCACCATCATCGTTAAAGAATTCCACGGTGCTTCCTCAAGTCCCGGTCTGTTATAGGCGTAGTTCTTATCGATGAGTTGCTGATGATACGCGCGTAGACCGCTATAGCGAATAAGCGCTTTGCTGCCGGGTGTACAATCACCGTGATGTTCCGTAAGATGAAGCACTATACCGTCTCGTGATATCTGCATATAGCGCGGAGCACCGGGTTCGAAGGTATGCTCCCAGTCTATAGAAAAACCAAGCCATTGAATGTAGAATTCAATGGCTTTGGTATAATCGAATATTCTGAAAATGGGAATTACTTGTGATTGCATGAGCAATCTTACACACTACTTCACGTTCGATGCAACTTCTTCCTTCGAAAGTTTGAAGATACAGAGTCGCGCGAAGCGTCCGGCCAGGTACGTAGTGCCTACAACAGCAATGCCTCCGTCTTCGGTGTTGATGAGATTGCCGATCGTAAACGGATTGGAGAAGCCCAGGTATTTACTGCCGATGAATGCACCCGTTGCTTCATCGTAGAAATATAGTCCGATCTGTCTCGTCTCCGTATCCGCAGCATAGATCAATACATTTTTCTGATTTACGGTGGAGCGAAGGATCTTTACTTTCGTTTCGGAGATCAGCTCGGGTATAGTAAGACCACCCAGTTGTACGCTTGGAACATTCTGACTTGTTGCAACGATGGTTGCACTTGGTAAAAAATAGTTTTCACCAAAGTTGAATCGTGCCGCTGCATATTTGCTTGAGCTGAGCGGAACGAGTGCACTGAAA
>CBIHOZ010000225.1:0-10025 GCA_966211525.1 uncultured Chitinophaga sp.
CGCAAGATAGCAATTATTATAAAACCTGTGTGCCTGAGAGGCTGCATTGGAAATTTGCAACGTAACGGTGCGACTGGATTCACATTTACAGATAACATCGCTGCTATCCACTATTGAAACTGTTGGTGGCGGTGCATAAACGTTAAATGCTTTAGCCTCGCTCATGCGGCCCGCTAAACCTGAATCACTGACACGCGCATACAATACGCCATATACCGATGATAGGCCCAACGTTGAAAGTTCTTTTGCGGTTAAGGTAATTTCTTTAGAAGTTTTGTTCACTGTTTTCCAGCCGCCTGCTGTTGTATTTGACACTTCCCATACAGCATTCCCTTTTAAACAGCGTGGGGCTGACAATGTTATAGCATCACAGCTGCGGGTTGTATCTATCACCAATCGTGGCCAAAATATATAGCCTATATTAAAGTCAAATATACTGCTACCAGAACTATTATACTTCATAGTCATTGTTCCTGTTCCTTGTCCATTGATTGACAGGCTATAGCAAGTATTACTACTACTATTAACATTACTCCCGTTGTCGCTTGCGGCAAGCAATACAGTTGAACTAGAGCATGATGGCGATGATTGAATACTTATTTTAATGGTTTTATCTGCAAGTTTGTCCCATTCTGTTCCCTGTAGATAGTAATGATCACTCGCTTTTCCATAGGTCCCGTTAAGATACATGGGTCCGCTTGTGTTGTTCCCAATTCTAAATTGATAACTATCAAATCTGCAAGGCGTATTCATTTGTCCTGCATACACACCAAACTCCATTACCCATCCTTGAGCAAAGCTTAGATTGGACATTCCCACAACAAAAAAGAACAGAAGGTAAAATTTTATCCTCATCATTTCTTCTATTTATCTATATCACAATACTGCTAAAATCAAAATCCTATCGTTACGAGCTTACTCATTTCAGATAACGCTCCATTGCTAAATACAACCATAACACTATAGCTATATTTAGTACCGGTTGTCACTCCACTATCAATAAACTGTTTATCCTTTACGGTACGGTATAACTGAAGTGTACCATCATTGATCTTCCGGTATACCCGGTAAGAAGAAACGTTTGGCTGATCGTATGTCCAATTGAGTACAATGGCTTTCTTTTCGTAGTTAACCATTGGGGATGCTATATCTATAGCTGGCTTTGGTTTCGGCAACATAAAGCCGGTGACAACCGGTGCCGGTGGTGATTCCAAATTCGCTTCATCAATGGCAACTACGGTGTAATGCTGAACGTCACTGTTTGCAAGGTGTTGATCGGTATAAGTATATATCGAATCTGTACCTGCTGTTTTCGTAGCAAGACGCATCCATTGCCCTTGGTCACCTTTGCGATATACTTCATACTTTACAACGTCCTGGCTACCGCCCGGCTCCCAGGTCAGTATAACTCCTTCCTTCGTAGATTTTACGGGACGCCACACCGGTGACATTGGAGGTACTTTGTCAGGAAGCGCAAGACTGAGTATAACCGATAAACCCGAATGATTTTGATTCCTGTCGATAGCCATTACCTGATAGTGAATTTTTTCATTCAGGCTTTGCAACTGTACCCGGTCGTTAAATACAGTATCTTTCAGAGGTTCACCCGTCATCAATGCAAATTCCTCGCTTTCATAGTACGCCCTGTAGATGCGATAGCCAAATATATCGGCATCTTTGTTTGGGTTCCAGCTTATACTTACATTACCATAATCATCAACTTTACCCTTTAAACCTGTTGGTATAGCCGGTGGTATACTATCTACGAGCATAGCCAGATAAGGCATGGAAATTACTTCGGTACCGTCAAGCGTTTTTGCTTTCAGCTTGTAATAGTTGGATTGCTCCGGACTGGTATCTTTAAAATATCGAGCTGAAGGTGCCAGTATACTTTTGGTGATCGTCTTATAGGGGCCGGAAGACTTTGCAGCACGTGTTACTTCAAAACCGGCCAGTGCTTCATTCTCGCTTTGCGGAAATTCCCATTGTATATCTATACTCTTGTTATCCGTACTTAGTGCCGAGGTTATAAATACGCTTGACGTTACCGTTTTATTGCCTTTCACCTTTACAATGCCGGATGCCGGGCCGTATTCTCCAAACGATGTAATCCCTCTTACGCGATAACTATACTCTTTGCCAGTCACCGCCAGCGTATCAACCGCATACTGGTATTTACTGTCCTGTCCTTGCTTGCTCAGCGTAACACCGGGAACATCAGACACCGGTATAAAAGACTTTCCATCTTCTGAACGTTCTACTGAATACGTGGTGTACAGACTGCTATATTCGGATTGTTTCCAGCGTAGTGTTACAGCACTGCCAGTTGTCTGTCCGCTAACTTCTGCCACAGCAGGTAATATATACTTTTGCTGCGGGTCTGTAAAAACACTGCCGCGCAACGTATCGGTTGGCGTAATAACGCTGATGCGATACAAGTACTTTACATTCTTTTCGATTTGCCTGTCAGTAAAATATAGCCCTTGTGCTTTTGCTATTACCGGTGACATATCGGCACAGAACAAGGCAATCGAATAACGCTGTTCATTCTCCTGTGCTTTGTTGACAATCTGCATGATGTCGGTATGCTCAATATCCAGTTCGAACGTTTCGCCATACAGTGCCTGAGCCGTAATCATTCCATACTTGTTGCCCATGAATTTTTCCCATTGTTCTTCCGGCAGCGGCTTTAAGGGTACACTCGTGAGCAGCTTGCGTTCCACCGGACGTATAACCTTACCGTTGCGAACGAGCGTAAAGCGCTCTACGCCGTACCCGTATGCATTCGCTATGCGCCAGTGATGAACCGAAAGCGGAGCCCAGCGAAGCGTAATCGAATCTGTTGAAGGCCGCGCAATCACAGCGATACCTTCTTCCTGTTTAGGTCTCTGTTGTGCTGTGGCATTGGTGAACATCAATGCAACCATACCCACGATGCAACACACTATCTTAATCCGGTATAGCATTGTATAATTCCCAATCATAACTACTTGTTGTTTTATTGATTCCTGGTATCCGATATTTTAACCGTACATAGTATTTACCCTGACGATAGAACGGGAACGGTTTGGTCACGATTTTTTCAAGGCGCTCGGTAACACGTTCCGGACGATCAGTTATATAGTTAGCTACCTGCTTCTGAATGCTACGGTAATCTTCCACCATGACACGCATCAGATCGTAACGCATATAGCCGCTCAAGGAAGCATTAGTTAAACCTCCTGCCTCGTCCGTTAACTCCGGACTCTGCCCAAGCTGTTCAAGGTATGCAGCACGTACTGCCGGCAGTCCAAACACGGAAGTATCGCGTGTGGTTTCCATATAGCCCAGCAGCGGGTAACCTTCGTATACAAGCGGATATACCAGTTGATTGTACCATTTATTGTCTTCCAGTAATGCCTCCGTTGTGATCAGCGGTGCAAAGCCGTCTTTGCCTTCAAGTTCAAAACGATCTATAGCTTCCGGCCCTTGCAGGTATGAACGCAACTCCGCCATATCACCAGCCTGCGAAGGTATATTCATGGTGATGCTGAGTTTTACTCCGGCTATCTTATCGCGGAAGGTATTGTATTTGCTGGTGCGGAACGGAGCGGTATATACCGTCTTCACATCGCGCAAGGCAAGTTCACCTTCAATATGCTTCGTAGTAAGTGTATCGCCTGTCTGAAGTTCTGTATTAACGTTCTGAACGTTGGCATCCAGCACTGCGTTCTGCTTCGGGAAATTCAGAATTTCAATGGCATATACTTTATCATTGAGAAGCCCAGAAGGAATATCAAAGTTGACGCGCTTTGCTGATGCATCATAACTCAATGTTGTCTCCGCATAGCTTTGTGTCTCCGTATTGCTCAGACGTAACTTCTGCACCCATTCTTCACTCGGTGTAAAGAGTTCTGGCTGACCTTTTTTAAGCTGTATAAATCCCTGATTGTATTCTTTCGGATAGAAATTATACTGGCCTGTAATCGGATATGAAATCAAGACATTTGATGCAAGTATATGGTCAGGTGCCTTACCGGTTGTAAAGCTTGTCTCTTTTACTTCTTCAACTTCTTTACCTTCGAACACAACGGCTTTCCATGCGCCACTAACAAGTTCTTCAAAAGCAATTTTTACCGTTACATTCATTTTCTTCTCCGAAGGAAGAACATCATGCGAATCAAACGCAACAACATCGGAGTCTTCATTCCAGCGGAGTGTACCCGGTACAGGTATACTTCCATCGGTAACTTTAAAATCTACCAGTCGGCCACGGAAGGTACGCTTCCGGTTCTCTATATCGGTAATAACAAACTCTTCACCAATCGGTATATTAAACGCAGCTTGTGGTGCTGTGAATACATCTACATCATTGCCTCCCGGTGCCGGGCTTACTTCGGCAATGATGTCCACATCTTCCAATGGATTGCTGTTCCCTACAATCTGGCAGTCTTTTCCGATCGTTACTTCAAACTTGCAATCACCTTTTACAAGACCTCCCAAGATTTTATAATAACCTCCTACTATACCACGCATCCAGAATGGATTTGGTCCTTTTGTTTGAAGTATAGCAGCCGCACCTATACTTAATATATCATAGTTACCTTTATAGAAGCGAAGTTTTACCTTGATACCAATCTTGCCTTGTACATAGGCATACGCTTGTCCGTTGGCAAACCAGCCGTTTATACCGATTGTCTCATCCGAACCTACACAATGATATTCCTTCGCATATTTCTTGATCATGAAGTCTGTACCGATACCGGCTGCAAATCTTCCATAGAACATCAGGAAGCTCAGGTTACCGGTATCAAAACTAAAGTGCATACCGAAGGCAAATCCGAAACCGGATTCGGCTGCGTTCAGGTCACGCATATAGTCTAAATCCGATGCATCTATTTTCAGTATCTCCGAAACCTGTCGTGGCGGTGGCGGACTGCCCGGAAGATTTTTACCCATCATGAAGTAACTCTTCATCTTGAGCATCCACAGTAACTCTATACCTACCGGATCATTCGGTGTACCCACCAGCATATACCAGTCGTTCTTCTCAAAGTGCATCACTGCCCAGCCTGCACGGTTGTTATCGCCTACGCCTCTGATCATACCCCCCACAACATTGATAAACATTTCCATGTTGGCGTGCAGTACATCATTCTCATTATCGAAGAGAATCTTTACGTTGGCTGATACCTGCCCCTGAACAAGAGACAACAACTTCGCAGCTGCTTTACTATCACCGGCAACGGCCATCGCCTGTTCCTTTATCCGCTCAAGACCGCCCGGTAAGGCGGGTGACATCACCACTATATTTCCTGTGAACGTAACTGAATTTATACCACCATGTCTGTTGAGGGCAACTTCCAATGCTACATCACCATTGTACGGAGCCTGACTTGGTGTAGCACCAAACTTCACCAGTGCTTTTATACCAATGGTATTTTCATCCGGAACATATACTATACCCGAAGCATTCCGGCCAATAGGGCTACCGTTGCCATCCGTACTTTGTTTCATCTTTGAGTAGAAGCCGCCACCAAAGCCATACGCTGAGAAGCCGGGGAACAGCGGTATACCCGAAGTGAAATCAACTAGTGCGTCAGCATACCAGTAGCGGAACTCCGGAGTCTTACCAAACAAGGCTTCCACCTGGACCTTGAACATCTGGATTTTTCCGCCGATAGAACCCTTGAAACCATCGCCATATACAGGGTCATCTTCAAAGAAGCGAATCGATCCGTTTATCTCAATGACACCACCCTTCTTGAAGTTTACACCTATAGCGGTGATTTCAACCTTGTCGAATTTCCAATTGACTTTATCTGTACCGGTAACGGCTCCTTCGGAATTCTTTACCTCTTCTGTTTCGCGCTTGCCCCATACAATCAGGCCCGCGGTTCCGCCGAAACCTTCTTCCGATGAACTGCCACCTATATTAATTGTTACATCAAGTCCTAATCCTATTCTGTCTGCTCCGTCTTTCTTTAGCAGGATGTTGTTGATTACGAGTGGAAAATTAGATGCAGATTGTTTTTCGCCTTCTTTACCAAAGCTCACCGATTTGAAATCAAAGTGTGGTGCTTCCGTACTAATGCGCAAGCCCTCAAAGCCTATACCGGCAAGATTTGCTTTCGGACCACTGCTGGATGTCTTTATACTTAGTCGCCCGTTTAGAATTATAGTCGGGTAAAACTTATCATCCTTTTCTTTTACCGTGATAACTGACCCGGGATGAAGATCGAGGTCTGCCAGTAGCAACGGCAGGCGAAGCTTATCCTGTATGGTTACGGAAAATATATAGTTACCCTCGGCACTGCGGCCTGCCAGGTATTGAAATTTCGTAGCGCTGCTGTTTTCCTGCTTCTTCAGACCAGGTACCGAGATCATACCACGCAACTCCAAACCCTTTACCTGGTTCGTTACGATAGCAAGTTCCGCATGATCCAGACTATAGGGCCAGCCACTCATGTCACCGGCATCCAGTATATTATCAGCAAAGATTTCACCGGTAAAGCCCTGGTC
Source organism: uncultured Chitinophaga sp. (assembly GCA_966211525.1). Taxonomy (GTDB): domain Bacteria; phylum Bacteroidota; class Bacteroidia; order Cytophagales; family Cyclobacteriaceae; genus Ohtaekwangia. The sequence continues at coordinate 6,502 of CBIHOZ010000225.1, forward strand.
ATCCAGGATCATATGCTCAACACCAAGTGATATACGCGAATTGTCTCCCTTCTTTTTTGCAAATGACGGGGGCAACCGGATTTCAAGACGCTGCAAATAAAATCCCTGCCATAACAACGACTGTTCTCCGTGGACAAAGGGTGATGAGTAATCTTTTGGAAAAGATATACCGGGAGGATTGGCCAAGTCGCTCCAGTCCATAAACGCCTGCGTTACCCGGAAGCCGAATCCCTTGAGTCCCCTGATCTGAAAGGGTGGTATAGTTACACCCACCATTAAATCATTGAGACTTTGTGCGTACGTTGTAAAGCTTACTTTTACGCGTTCGTTATCTTTGGTACTGGCATTGCCCTTCTCGTCTTCAGGTACAATTATACTACGCGAAAATTCTACTTCGGCTTCTATACTTACACCTTTAAAACCGTTGCAATCAAACTCAACATACGTATTGTCGCTGCCTTTGATCGTTAACAACGACATACCACTGAATTTTATAGGGTGATCGCCCAGCAAATATACTTTAGCACTTCCCGCTATACCGCCTTCCTTAGACAACGGTATTCTGCCGCGAAACGCTATACGATCACCGGTTTGAGGAAGCGCCAGCGAAACATATACATCCATGATGTTACCCTGTGGGGTTACCATCATCCGATCTATCAGAATGCTATAGTCTAACGCTCCGCCGGAGCGGACGACACCTACGGGTAGTTCTATCTCCGTAAGCGCATCGAGGTTTTCTATGAATCGCTGTGTGCTTTGTACCTTCTCCAGCAAGGCGTGTGCATACGCGCGTTGCTCTTCCAATGAATCAGCAAGTAAAAGGTTAGGTACAATGATAGGATCGTAAGCAGCATCCGGTGACGGTGTATAATTCAACTCATCAAACGTGCGATAGAGTGCTGCCTGCACAGAGGGTGGTAAATCTTTGGCCGACAATGCCACCTTGGTAGAATCGGTAAATGCGGAACCCGGAAACGCATATATAAATTGGATGGTAAACAGCAGAATCGCTACGCCGCGTAAATGTATCCTCATATCCAGAAAAACTTTCCTATCATTAAAATCAACTCACTCAAAACCGATCGCGAAGTATCGTATAGCCTTTACATTTTGTAAACCAATCGCGCACTTTCTGCAGAGCCGCTGTATAGTCTTTTGCTTTTACATCACCGCTTTCATCAAGCTCCAACGGGTAGTCTTTAATAACCGGGGCCAATTGTTCCATGATGCGATAACCACATGGTATAGGCTCTTCTCTTTCGGCATCGGCTGTCATGCAACTCTTATCATCACGCTGCATTACTTCAACCATATAGCCAATCGCATCGGCATGACGGGTATAAACCAGATCAGGAAATATCTTATACACTAAATCATCGGTTACCGGAAGCTTGCGTACCCTCCGCATCACCTGTCCTATAGCTTCGGCATCGTTCATACGCGACAATGAAATCAGTGCAGTCCAACGAATAGCCTGAGCATTCCCCGGCTGTGTATAAGGTTTAATATTTTCTTTTAAATCAGTCAATTCCAGAAAACCTGCCAGCTTCAATAGCTGGTCGAAGTGTGCTGTCTTATTCCTTACGAGACTTCGTATACCATCTTTTGCCGATGCCGTAAAATCATCTTTCCGAAATGTAGTCAGGTAATCCAGGGCGAGGCCGGCATTGCCTGTGTCTTCGTCCTTACATCCCAGTACCAGACGCGTAACGGCTGTCTGCCGAAGTGTACTTTGTTTCGTACCATTTCCTACCCAATGGCAAATCATATATACTTTGGAGCGAACTGCACGCACCGTATCGTGCTGATACGATGTCACCTCACCTAATACGATTCGCGCATTTTCTGGTTGAAATATCTCTTTCGGTATAGTAGTAGTCTTTCCTGCGCGTATTTCATCAAAATACACCCTCAATAGTTCTCTTGGGCTTTGTCCATACGACATGTGCGAAAAGATGATCGCAACAACGATCATAACAGTCCTACCGGACATCAGTCTCTTTCCCTTCATATACACGGCTTCATTAATTTATTTTTTTCGGTGGCTTACTCGAAAGCATATACATAAGTTTGGCTAGCACTAAACATGTAAAGTGTACTGTCAAGAATCAAAGGATTCCACCCTACGTCATTCGGAGCATTCAAATTTGTCCAGCCGTCGGTATCCGGATTATACATCCATATTTTCCCATTAGTAAAAAGCATTCCATAAGAAGAAGATGAAAGAGCGAAGGAATCAACCGTTTCACCGGGAATGCTAAACGGAGGAGTTGCTCTGACCGAATAGGTATCTTTCAACAGATCATACTCCATTAATTTAACAGAACCATCTCCCCCGGCAATGATGTATACCTTATTATTCACGTACATAACGCCATATACATTTGGAGGAACCGTACCACTGTAATATGGCAATTGAGAAATTTTAGACCAGGAATCTTCTACTTCGTTATATGCCCATATCTCATTTGCCCTTTTATTACCATCGTTATTTCCCAAAACAAAGGTTTGCCCGTTGGCCTGAAACCAATGAAACCTTGATAGTTCGGCTGCGAAAAGATTCATACTCTGCCATTTTTTTGTGCCGGGATCAAACCGCATTGTATACCCGGTAGGTGCTGGATATAGCACATATATTTTTCCGCCCTGAGTGAAGCGCATAGCAGGATACCCGGAACTTAAAGGACAATCAGGTAGCCTTGTAAAAGTATTGGTAACCGGATCAAACTCCAGCATTGGTGTAATAATCGTAGATCCATCCCTGCTGCCAATACCAAAACCTACATATCCCTTGTTATTCAACGATATGCCATATCTGAAAAATGTACTGAAAAATTCGTCATAGCTGCCTCCCTGTACTGTATAGGGAAACCATTCTCCAACACCTCTTGTCGTGACCATTACTTCAGCACTTAATACCGTTGTATCTGCCGTGGATGCATACGCTCTTACATAGTATGGCTGCTTGCGTTCAAGTGACGATATACGCTTAGTAAACTGATTATTTGCGGCCGTTCCAATCGATACTTTTGTTCCTTCTGATAGGGAAGAAATGCTCTCCGTAGAATAAACGAAACCACGATCTATTATAACACGTGTTCCGGGAACCGTAATCTGTCCAACCAACGTAATATCAGTAAGACCAATATTCTCGCCTGTTACAGTTAATGCAGGAGGTATCTTCTTATTACCGGTTGCATTATTTACAGTGGGCGACTGACTTACTGAATTATTAACCTCTGGATCACTCTCTCCACATGAGAATAAGAGAATGGAAAAGAAAATTAAAACATAAATTCGACTCATATATATATACCTGAACTTTACAAAATAGTTATACTGAAACATTATCCCTTCGTTTTATTCTTTGCCCAATCGTTATACTCCCTGATTATCTTCACAAAATCTTCGCGTTGATACGCGCCATTCTTCACGCGCTCCGACAACTCCGGATAATCGGCTACAAGCTTCGATACGCCTCTGTTAAAATTCAGGAACATGACTTCAAGCATCTGATCGCC
>CBIHOZ010000226.1:0-10007 GCA_966211525.1 uncultured Chitinophaga sp.
CAAAAGATTATGCCTCAAACCAAACAGTTGCGTGACAAGCTCGATACACACATCCATAATCTCGATACTACCATAGACGAAGTGCGTGCTGATAAACAGCATGCGTATACGCGTGTAGTCATCACGTTGGGTGTCATGCTGGTAATGTTTATAGGTATAGCAGGTCTTGCGTATTTCTTTTCCATTACGCGCGTGGTGGATCCCATCATTGAACTGAAGAAAGTAATCCGGGAGGTAGGTGAGGGAAGTAAAGCCAAGGTAGCATTTGAAAAACGAAATGACGAGATCGGTCAGATCGGACAGGCACTTGCATCTCTTACAGAGGGTATGAATGCCAAGCTTGCGTTTGCCGAAAAGATTGGTAACGGAGAATACGACACCGAGTTCTCCTTGCAAAGCGATCGCGATGCCATGGGTAAAGCATTGCTGGATATGCGCGATAATCTGAAGAGAAATACAGAGGCTGAGCGGCAACGTAACTGGGCTATAGCCGGTCTTGCGGATTTTGCTGAGATCATCCGCAGCCAGAGTGATTCTCAAACCCTGGCCGATACTATTATCAGCAACATTGTGAGATATACCAGCTCGAACCAGGGAAGTCTTTTTATAGTGCAGGATGGTGCTGAAGGTGAAGAAGAATACCTGCAGCTATATTCATGTTACGCCTGGGATAAAAAGAAATTTGAAGAGAAGACAATCTATAAGGGTCAGGGGCTTGTTGGCCAATGCTGGCAGGAAGGTGACCCTGTTTTTCTGACACAGGTTCCGGAAAATTATGTACACATTACATCCGGCCTCGGCTATGCTACACCCCGATCTATATTTATAGTACCACTCAAGATCAACGAAGTTATATACGGTGTACTTGAGCTTGCATCGTTTGAGCCTTATCCCAAACACAAACAGGAATTTATTGTAAAGGTCTGCGAAAATATAGCAGCAGCGATAGCATCAGCCAAAAGTGCCGAGCAGACAAAACATCTGTTGGAAGTAAGCAGACTTCAAACGGAAAATCTGCATGCGCAGGAAGAGGAGATGCGGCAGAACATGGAAGAGCTTGCGGCTACACAGGATGAGATGCAACGCATTCTCATTGATACGCAGAACAAGGAACGCTACCTGCGCGATCTCATGAATGCATCAACCGATTCGATTCTCACATTCGATCGTGAATACAGAGTTATGCACTTCAACGCTGTAATGCAAAAGAGCTTTGCTGCGCAAGGTATAAAGCTGCAGGAGAAAAGTAATTTCCTCCTATTGAGCAATGGGGACGATCACGACTGGAAGAAAATATATGATCGCGTGCTGGCCGGGGAGACTATCCATAAGGAATTAACGATCCGGGATAAACATTATATCACACAATATATACCGATGCGCGATGACAAAGATCACGTGTTTGCTGTAGCTGTTTTCGCTAAAGATGTAACCGAGATAACGAAGGCTAAACTGGAAGTTGACAGACTGTTGAACGAAAGCAGGCTGAAGGAAGTGGAGCTGATGGATACAATGGAAAGACTGCAGGCTACGATGGAAAGCGATGCAAAACGCAGCCGCGAATTGGAACGCAACAGCTCACAGTTGGAAGCACAGAAGCAAATGATGCTGAAGGCCATTGAGAAACTGAAGGAGAAGGAGAAGGAAATGCAGGCTCAGGAAGAAGAGTTACGCCAGACGATGGAAGAGTTACAGTCCACGCTGGAAGGTGAAGCAAATCGAACCAGAGAACTCGAGCGCAGCACCGCCCAATTGAAAGCACAGGAGCAGATGATGCTGAAGACCATTACCAAGTTGAAAGAGAAAGAAAGTGAGACGCAGGCACAGGCCGAGCAGATCCGGTTAAAGGAAGAACAGCTGAAAGCACAGGAAGAAGTGCTCCGGCAGATGATGGGAGAGTTGCAATCCGGTGACGTGAAATAAAAATCAACGAAGAACTAAATGACGGTGCGGTTGATTTTCAACCGATGACAAAATACAGATATACTATATATAGTGATAAGGATGCGCGCGTATTTCGACAACGACTTTGTGAATATTGAGTATAATGCAGACTATACATTCATTGTGTTAACGTGGAAGACAGCGCCTTGTTCAGACGATTTCAGACAGGGGATGCATACGCTGCTGCTCGCCATGCAACATTTTGGAACCGGGCGTGTGGTTGTGGAAGCTACACAACTGGGTAAGCTTTCATCGGAAGATCAGGAATGGTCTGTTACCTCGTGGGCTAACAAAGCGGTACGCGCAGGGTATTCACATCAGGCGACCGTTGTACCAAAAGATGTTTTTTCAAAGATGCCTCGGAGCGAAATGTTTACATGTATAGGTATACTCACCTTCGCAGTTTTCGATTCGTTTGAAAATGCCGTTGGCTGGATGGAACAAACTACGCAACGTTATCAATAGATATATAGCAAGACCCAAATCATGTATGAGGATGAAAGCCAAAGTAAAGAAATTTCTCACCCGGAATGCAATCACGGTAGCCATTGTCGCGATTGTAATGTTACTCGTAACAAACGTTGTGCTTATTGTTCAGTATAAAGCTACGCTTGTAAGGAACACAGCCATTAAGCAACGGGCCGAGGCGATTAAGAATATGTCCGGGCAATTGATAGACTATGTGCTGCATAACATGGATCTCGGTATACGTGCGTACGGTGCGACCAAGAATAAGGAAATGATGTCTCCGACTACTACAGCCATTGAAAGAATAGATCAGTACTTTGATAAGCTGGAAGGTGATTTGCAGGCACAATCGTATGACGTGTCCGGATTGAGAGAACTGCGCAAGACCTATACCGAGTATGGTAAATTCATCAACGAGATGGCGCGCATGGTTGACCTTGACAGCATGGAAAGATTTCGCGCCATGATGTCGGAAGACCGCGGATTGAAAGTGTTTATGCACTGGAATGATGTTGGCGTAAAGATCAATATCCATGAAGATCTGATCAACGCGGAGGCAGAAGAAAGTTACCAGGCCGCTATAAATAGTAATATATACCTGCAATTCTTCATATTGATCGTCAGTCTGCCAACGCTGGGTTTCGTGATATATAAGATTCGAAACGATAATCGTGAACGTTTCTCGCTGTTAAAGGAACTCGAAGAAAATAACCGGAAGTATGTCTTCAATCCGGGAACTTCAACATACGCAAACGATCAGAAACAATTGATCGAACACTCGATCCGGAATCTTCAACAGGCAAGTGAGTTTATTGAGAATATATCCGAAGGACGGTATGATACTACCTGGACTGAATTGAGCGATACCAACAGAACGCTCAATGAAATGAACCTGGCCGGAAGACTTACCCGCATGCGCGACCAGTTAAAGCAAATGAAGAAAGAAGAGGAACGCAGGCAATGGAGTAACGAAGGTATCACGTTGTTCTCAGAGACTGTTCGTAATCATCAGAAGAATTTGACCGAGTTGTCGCTTGAGGTTGTGCGCTTTCTTACAAAGTATATGAATGCGCAGCAGGGTGGTCTTTTTGTTTTGAAAGAAGATGAAAACGAACCTTACCTGGAGCTGGCCGCGTGTTATGCATTCGATCGTAAAAAGTATATAGAAAAAAGAGTTGATATAGGTGTCGGGCTTATCGGGCAGGCGTACCTCGAAGGACAAACCAGTCTTCTGACGAAAGTTCCGCAGGGATATACTTATATAACGTCCGGAATGGGTGAAGCTACACCGGAGTGTTTGTTAATTGTACCGATGAAGTATAACGAACGCACTGAAGCCATTATCGAACTGGCAAGTCTTGAAAAGTTCGAAGATCACCAGGTCGCGTTTATAGAGAAAGCAGGGGAGTTTGTTGCATCGGCTTTGCAAAGCGTACGAACAACGGAAAAAATGCAGCGCCTGCTCCAAGCCTCCCAACATCAGGCGGAAGAGATGCGATCTACCGAAGAAGAAATGCGACAGAACCTGGAAGAGTTACAGGCTACGCAGGAGGAAATGGTTCGCAAGCAAAATGAGATCGATCGAATCCGTGAAGAAGAGTCTGAGCGTGCGCGCAAGGTAGCAGAGAGTAACCGCCAGGCTACCAATAAAATTATAGAGAAACTGAAAGCTACTGAGGAAGAGCTGCGAAGACTAAAGGAAGTTAGATCGGGTAGCTGAATGGATGTATAATCAATCTACAGATATACTATATAAAGGGAAATTGCTTTTAGAGCTAAACTGAACTGAAATGATATCTATGCGTGTGACGGAGTTGCTCAGGCTTACAACAACATCAGGAAGAACCTATCTGATCGTTAATCAGCTTGACACAGAGGGGCTGGAGGTAATTTGGAAAGGATTTACTCCGCAGGGAATTTTTAAGGCGGGTATGGATATGGTTACTGAACTGATGGTAAAGCACCGGCCCGCATTTCTGGTGTTTAATGTTCTGGAGCATAATACCACGGATGAGCTACAGCGATATGCTACGGCTGCGCTGCTTGAATACGCCAAGAAACATTTTATGAGAACCTTTTCAGGCCAGAAGTTCAAGCGTGTTATTGTAACGAATACAGTTGGTCCTGAAGATGTTGAAGATCAATCGAAAGGATATTTCGTGCGGCTGTCTGAACCACGGGTAGAAACGATATATACTGTGAGCGTGGAAGAAGCTTATCATATTGCAGGACTTCAGTGAAATATAGGTTATGGAACATCCTGCGATTTATAGTGCCCGTCTGCAGAAGAATCAAATTGAAGTGAACTGATTTCAGATGATTTTCAATTATCCACAACACGATCGATCATTGGAAGTAAACGTTGTACTGAGCTTTACCAAAAGTACAGTGATCATCACGGCACTTTATGCAGTATACGATATAGTTCAGCATGATTATGATGCAGGGGTAAAAGCTGCCATTACAATGGTTGTGTATAGCTTCATGTATGCGCTTATTCTCTATACAAAAGGTGCACGTGGGGTTATCAAAACGATTATGGGCATGTACATGCTGTCCGTTCTGGGGGGCTTCTTTTTTCAGGGAGGCATATTCAATATTAATGGTTTCGATATGTTTGCCCTTGTTATAGCCATTACGGTGGTTTTCAACGGCAGCGATCGGATGATATTCCTGTCGTTGTACACCGTGCAGGTTCTGGTGGTGTGCTATATCGAAGTTTCGCATTCGGAGTGGATATCAAACGTTCGAGATAAAGATCCGGTGTTGATGAATATAGCAGAGATCTTTGCACGTGTTTTAAACGTACTCTATATAGTATATCTCTATAAAAAGGAATTTGAGAAGGAACGGGCTCGTGTATTTGAGACGAACGGGAAGCTCGAAGAAGCCAATGCAGAGGTATATGCGCAGAATGAAGTTATCGCATCGTACAACAGGTCGCTTGAAGTACTGGTGGAAGAACGCACCAAAGATATACAGTCGTTGAATCAGAAATTGATCGAATATGCTTTTTTCAATTCTCACAAAGTGAGAGGGCCGTTGGCCAGAATACTGGGACTTATATACCTTATTCGTTTAACCAAATCGGTTGACCAAAACGAAAATACTCATTCCATTGATGATCAGATCGAAATGCTGGAGAAAAGTGCTACAGAGCTCGATGATGTAATCAAAGCCATTACGGTTCTGTTGGACGAGGAAACAAAGGATATACTCGAGTACCGCACAGCACTCTCTACCAAACAGGACGATAGTCGTCCATCAGGACAATTTATTTCATAATGCACTCGGATTTAGGGGGATTTTCGCAATGGGCACATCGCTGGTGGATGAAGATACAGCCTTCGTGCATTTTTACGGGTGTGATAATGTTGATTGTGAATTTGCATGGTTATGCACAGCCTTCAATACATCATTCGTACGCAGTGTTTGTTCAAAGTTTTGCCCGGTATAGCTCATGGCCGGCATTATCCAACGGGTTCAAAATCGTAGTGGTAGGAAATACAAAAGCTTATGATGAGATCGTAAAAAACGTAGCCGGTAAATTGATTGCAGGCTCTGCGGCCACTGTTTTTAAAGACGATGACACCGCTGTGGATGATGCCAGCATTATATATATAGCAGACGGTGCAAGTAATCAATTGTCTCAACTACTCAAAGTAACAGAAGGCAAACCGGTGATGATTATTGCCGAACGTGAAGGACTTCATAAGAAAGGAGCAACGATGAGCTTCATTGTGATCAACGGAAAGTTGAAGTTCGATGTCAATATGAAGGAGCTTGAGAAACATAACCTCAAAGTCTCTGCACAACTAACCACGTTAGCGAATGATATACTCGAATGAATCCAAATAACAGAGAACTATAAAAATGATGTACACACTTTACCTGACAATTGTATGAAAAAAGGACGCAACAGGCGACACTTCTTGCTTTTTACTTGTTTTATACTCCTCGGAATTTCCAGTGCGCTTGCTCAGAAGCAGGTGGTGAGCGGAGTTGTGACCGACCCGGCACTTGGGACACCGATTCACGGAGTAAGCGTAATGGTTAAGGATTCCCTCACCTTAACAACTACGGATGCTGAGGGTAAATTTTCGATCCTGGCGAGACCATCTGATGTTCTGGTTTTCACACTGTCAGGGTATATTACGGTAGAGCTTCCGATAGGAAACAATACACACCTGGATGTAGCGCTTGAAGAAGATATACAGTCACTTGCAGAGCTCATGGACGTTGTGTTGGTTGGCTATGGTGAATTGAAACGAACCGATCTTTCCAGTGCACAGGTTTCGCTGGATGCCAAACAAGTTGATCTGACATTGAACACTACCGTTGAGCAGGCACTGCAAGGCCGTGCGGCAGGAGTATATATTACACAGAATACCGGTCAACCCGATGGATCGGTATCAGTGAATATACGCGGTATAAATTCTGTGAATGGCACCAACGATCCGCTTTATGTAATCGATGGTATACAGATTAATACGAGCGGAGCATTCAGCAGCAACAGCGCAGTGTCACCGTTGGCAGGATTGAACCCGGGTGATATTGAGACAATTGAAGTATTGCAGGGACCTTCTGCTACGGCTATATATGGTTCACGTGCTACAAATGGTGTAATCCTCATAACAACCAAACGCGGTAAGCAGGGCGACCTGAGTATACGGTATGGATTTCAGTATGGTATACAGAATACACCCCGGCATCTTCCGGTGGCGAATCTGCAGCAATATGCTCAACTCACCAACGAACTGCGCACCAGTTCAGGAGGTGCAGGACCGGAAGAGTTTCAGGATTTATCGCTGTTGGGGAAAGGTACCGATTGGCAGCGTGAATTGTTTACAACGGCACCCCTGGTGGACCATCAGCTCAGTATCAGTGGAGGTAAAGACGATACACAATTTTATTTGTCAGGTGATTATTTCAGACAGGATGGTATTACTCCCGGAGCAGGCTTTGATCGCGGAAGCATCCGGCTGAATGTCGACAACCATACACGTTCATGGTTAAAATTGAATTTGAATCTGAATGTCAATCAAACCGATGATAAACTTACTGCACAGACTGAAAATGTACTGGTCAATGCCCTTGCCATCGCACCTAATATAGTAGTGCGAAACCTGGATGGAAGCTGGGGGGGAGCTGATAACACCAATGGCAACAGCGTGCAGTATACACCTTACAACCCGGTGGCTGTAGCGAATCTCATTCAGAATAAATACAAGCGAAGGCAGGTGTTGGGCGGTGCAGGTGCAGAAGTTAATCTCACGAAGGAACTCACGTTCAAGACAACAATCAACACAAATATAGGTACAGCCGGCACAACATACTTTACACCGGCTTACACGTTGGGACAACAGGTAAATAATATAGCGCGGCTAACCATTTCAGAAGCGAATACAACATACTGGAGCTGGAACCAGTTGGTGCAATACAATAAAGCGTCAGGCGATCATACTCTCGGTGTCATGGTGAGTCATGAAGCGCAGTATGGTTTAGTAAAGAATGTATCGAGTGGACGCATCGGTTTTATCACGACAAATATACTTGACCTGAATGCAGGCAACAGTAATGGATCATCCAACAGCAGCACGCAATCTGACTGGGCGATGGAATCATACTTCAGTCGTGTAAACTATACTTTCAAAAGTAAGTATATAGTACAGGCAGCGATTCGTGCTGACGGATCATCAAACTTTGGTCGTGAGCATCGCTGGGGTGTATTCCCATCGGGTTCCGTGGCGTGGCGTATCTCGCAGGAACCATTCATGAAAGATATAGCAGCTATCAACGAATTAAAGCTTCGGGCAGAAGCTGGCGTTACAGGTAATCAGGGTAATGGCGGAGTATATAGTTCGCTCACGCCTGTTACAACATCGTGGGGGACTGGTTTTGTTACCAGTCAGTATGGTAATCATAACCTGCGGTGGGAGCAAACGGCAACCTATAACGTAGGCTTCAATCTGGGATTGCTGCAGGATCACATTCATGTTGAAGGAGATTTCTATATCAAGAAGACCGATAACCTGATCATGAAAAGTCAGTTGCCCGATTATTTGGGAACAACAGGTAACGGCTCCATTGCTTCACCGACAGAGAATATAAGTGCACTGGAGAATCGTGGCTATAGCATTTCTGTAAGCACCGTAAATCTTGACCGGAACAATTTCGCGTGGAATACCAACTTTAATATATCCGGTTTCAAAACCAAAATTACCAGACTATATTCTGAATCTGCCATCATTGATCGTACGGCGTGGTATATGAATAACTTCACGCAGCGCTCTGTGGTAGGCCAGGCTCCATGGCAGTTCTATGGTTACCAGGAGGAAGGATTGTTTCAGTCGGTTGACGAGATTAATGCCAGCGCACTGCCGGTTAGCAGCGATGGAAAAGAGTTAACCGCCGGGACGTATGGCGTATGGGTAGGAGATACCAGGTATAAAGATGTAAATCACGATGGTGTTATCGATGAGAAAGACCGCACCTATATCGGGAATCCCTGGCCGAAATTTTTCTTTGGTGTTACAAATACATTTACCTATAAAGGTTTTGATCTCAGCGTGCTGATCACCGGTTCGTACGGCAATGACATCTATAACTATATGCGCTACGCCAATTCAAACCCGAACAATATAAATCTGGGAATGAATGTTTTTGATGAAACAATGAACTACGCACAGGTAGGAACCGATGCAGAAGGCAATCCGTACCTGTTGAATCCAGGCACACACCAAGCCCGACTGGCGGGTACTGCCAACGGTAACAATACACGCATCAGCAGCAGGTTTGTGGAAGATGGCTCATACCTGCGCTTGAAGAATGTACAATTAGGCTATACGCTGCCATCATCGCTTCTGTCCAAACAGAACCTGGTAAAAGATATACATATAGCCATTGGTGCACAGAACCTGGCGACACTTACCGGCTATAAAGGATATGATCCGGAAGTAGGCTCGTATGTAGGGAAATCCACGGTGCCTGATTATCAGCCAGTGGGCGTTGACTACGGTCGTTACCCGCTGACACCGGTATATACCTTTAGTATCCATGTTGAATTGTAAGGCAATAAAAGACTATCGAAATGAAAAGAAATATTTATCAACGATACTATTGTGGAGCTGCTGCCGGATTGTTGCTTCTGCTGGCAGGTTGCCAGAGCGACTTTCTTGATCGTGAACCGTTGGATGCTCCGCTGAACGAAAATTTTTACCAGACCAAAGACCAGGTGCTCGCAGCAACGGCACCCCTATACGGTTATGCCTGGTTTGATTATAACACATCGCCATCGTTTGGTATAGGCGATGCGCGGGGCGGTGGACTTACTGCTACTGTTAACCAGATTGACAATATACTCTTTGAGACAACCGGAGCTTCACAAGACAACAGCAGCGCGTGGCGTTCGCTTTACAACGTGATCGGACAAGCCAACCGGGTAATGAACGATGTGGAGAAATATACCGCATCAAGTGTTCCGGAGAGTACAAAACTATATGCGATAGCAGAAGCACGCTTCATGCGCGGCCTTGCCTATTCGTACCTGGTCCAGACCTGGGGCCCGGTGCCGATTATTACCGACAATGAAGCAT
>CBIHOZ010000227.1:0-9955 GCA_966211525.1 uncultured Chitinophaga sp.
GGGAAAAATTTTGCTTTTATAGAACTCCCGATAACGCACACCGGTGAACCGAGGCGTTCCTGCTCTTCTGTAAAAGCTTTGCCATCGAGCATTTCAAAATTATAGATATTGAAATATATAGGCTCTACGCCTACGAGTTTAGCGGAACGTCTCAGGCCGTTTCGAATCACATAGGTATCGAGAATGATCTCAGGAGATATACTGGCTATACCGGGAATGGTTTGCTTGATGTTGCTGACATCGCGCATGGTAAGGCCGGGAGAGAATTTCTTTTTATCCTTCTGCCCTGCCTGCTCTTCGATCTTTTCTTCTTTCTGCTCAACTATCGGTTTGATCACAATGTTATTTACTCCGACCAGTTTTATCTGGTCAAGAATTTCACGTTGTGCTCCATTACCAATGGCGAGCATGGCAATAACAGCGGCTACACCAAAGATTATACCCAGCGCTGTAAGCAAGGAGCGCACCTTGTTGGAAATAACCGCTCCTATAGCAATGGAGAGGTTTGCCAATATTCGTGGTGGAATCATGTGATGAACGGATTAGTGGTTCGAAGCGGTCGGTATAGCTTTGGCCGGTGCGGCTGGTTTTTCTTCCTGCTCCTTCTTCTTACGCTTGCCGTTCATTTCCTTGAGCAGTGTTATGGCATCATCGTCTGTACCCGGAGGTATAGAAAGATATACTCTATCGCTTTCTGCAAGACCGCCCAGTATCACCACATCGTTGGCATTGGTTTGTCCTACCATTACTTCCTGCTTGACTATATTTATACCTTCTTTCTTATATACAAACGTAACGGTATCGGCCTGGCTGTGCAGGCACTCGAGTGGTATAAACATGGCGTTATCAACTACACTCGCGATGATGCGATTACTGGTAGTCATGGAAGGACGCAGTGTTGGATCGGTACCGTTGATCTCAACAGCTACTTCAAATACTTTTGCATCGGAGTTCGGTCGCTGCTCCCCTACGTTGGCTACACGAATTACTTTACCCGTTAATTTCTTATCCGGATAGGCATCAAGACCAATGGATACATCTTGTCCTGCTTTTACTTTGCGCACGTCTACTTCGTTCACATAGGTTTTGGACATCATCTTGGTGAGGTCTGGTAACGTAGCGACCGTTGGTTCCCACATATTTATCTGTGATCCGGCTTTGATCGGTTTACCATCCCAGCCTTTTTCATAGATCACCATACCATCTTCAGGAGCCGTTACATTGAACGCTTCCATTACTTTGGTCATGGATGTAAATTCATTTTGTACTTTGCGCAGCTCGGCTGATACTTCACGCATCTTCTCGATGTTCTGCTTCTTCTTGATCTTGTTGTTCTCTTCTGCCTGCTCCAACGCGCGTACAGCCTTCTCGAGGTTTATTTCATTTTGTTTGATCGTAGCAGGCGGTTCGAACTTGGACTGATCGAGAATGATCTGTTTCTCATCGCGTGCATAGCGCAGGTTGATGAGTTCATCGCGCGACTGGCGCATGGTGAGTGTTGTATCGAGCTGTGTTTGTACAAATTTTGAATTTGCTTTTTCAAGCTCGATCTGTTTTTCATTAAAGCGATTCTGGAATTCAGAACGATCGAGTGTTGCAACCCAATCACCTTTCTTTACAACGGTACCTTCGTCAATGATATTCTGGATCGTAACATTCCAGATACGAAAGTCGCGAAGCTGTGATGGACCGAGGATCTTCACGGAGTTTTTGGCCTCCAGTTCTCCGGTTGTTTCAATCTCGACTTTGAAAGGACCACGCTTTACATCAGCAATCACGTCAGCAACTTCGTTGGCCTTGTTGCCGCGGACAATAAAAAATACAATGAGTAGCAGCGCAGATATACCTGCACCGATCAGAAGTTTTTTCTTCATTTCAGAAGGTTATTAGAGGTTAAAGGGTTCTCGTCAAAAAATTACCAACGGATTATTCCCTCTTCACTCCCGCGCTACGCATATCAGATCACACCCAACTACACAAATCCGTTTTCAATTTGTACTCAACTCTTGTAAGATAGTTACAATAATTAGTCCATTGGTTTAAAAAACTACATCAACGGCAAGAAACAAAACGTGCCGGCAAGTATAACATTGTACTGCCGGCACACTATATTATGTTAACGAAATGTAAACCGCTTACTGGTTCTCTCCTTTCTTCACGATGAGCTTCGCCAGTGCTGCATTTTTATCCAGCTTACCAGCATTCACATCTTTCAGTACAGAACCTTTTACAGAGATCTCCAGTGACGATGGTATACCACAGCTTGCACAGCGTGTAAGGCGCACCTGGAAGATCAGCACTTCATCGTCTTTCAAACTCTTTACAGTTTTACCATATTCCAATACGTTCTCTTTCAGCTCGCGTTCAAATGCCGGGTAAAGCTCGCCTACTTTCTTGTTACGTGTTGCCTGATCTACATCCTGCAAATTCAGCGTTGGCATATCGAAGCGTTTATAGTCGCGCTCGCTGCTGCTATATACCTGCATGTAGTAGATCACACCATAATCCTTCAAGCGCTCATAGTATATATTCTCTTCAGTGAAATATGTTTTGGACAGATCCACACGGTACAGGCGCGAGAATATACTGGACAAGAGTTCCAGGTCTGGCTCGACAGCATTCGTTGATTCCGTATTCACCACTTTGATCTTCGCGTCTGCCTGTGCACGCGTCAGCTTACCTGCTTTATACTGTGCTATATCTGACTTCAACGCTTCGATGGAAAGGTGCGTACGGTTCGGTGCATTGAAGTACTGTCCTACCCATGCACGCGGCTGGTTACCCTGGTTCGTAACCACAATTCTTTCCTGCGGACCAAGCTGTGAGATCATGTCGCTATAGTCAAGTATAAATTCTTTAGCGGCTTCAATTACTTTCAGGTTGTATGAGTCTCGTATACTATCCATATCAACCCGTGTTCTGCCTTTTGTTTTTTCTTTCAGCTTATACGTGTTCCTTCCGTTCACTACAGCACGATCATCACTGCCGTCTTCGCTACCACGTATATCAATGGTAGCTGGCTCTTCAAATTCATCGCTATAGACCACTACACCGTTCTGCATGCCCGAGCCAATGGTAAAGGCGATCGGGGTAGTATAATCCGCCGGCAGAGAAAAAGTCACACCGTACCCCGGCTGATAATTTCCTTTTATTTCGAGCGCGAAGAATGTACGCTGATTACTGAACTGTTGTTTGATCAATGTACCCAGCACGTTTTCCGCTACACTTATATCGCGTCTCATGCGCTCGTCATCAATCTTCTGCGCGGTTGCAACGTGAGCTCCCATCACCAGTACCAACACACTGCTCATCAATACTTGAATCATCGATTTCATATTCCTTAAATTATCAAATTGTCTGTTCATTTTTCTTTATCGGTATATATACCGGATTAGCATCATCAATACTTTGTTTCTTTTACTTCAGCACCATTCACGGTGGTAATGATACTGGTTAAGATCTGCTCGGTTTCCTGCTTGAACATGTCGGTGTTCTGCTCCAGTGCTTTCAACTGCGTTTGCACTAACTGCAAGTCATCGTTGCGTTGTTGCTGCAGGTACTTGGCAAAATCAACCAGCAGACCTTCTATATATTTCTTCTGCTCGGTGGAAGAAAGCTGAAAGTAATTCTTTACCACTTCGGTGTTTTCATTCTGTAATGTTGATACGAACTGGCGGATCTGTTCCTGCGATGCATTGGATGCTTCTTTCACAAGCTTATCGATCTTACCGGAATTAGACGCGAGGTTACTGCGAATGGAAGCATCCAGCTTTTGCTGCGTTTCTTTCCAGCTTGCCTGCATCGCTATATTATTCTGATTAAGCGACTCGTTGATCATGTTCTGCACTTCCATGGCGGATAGCCCCTGCGTTGCAGGTTGTACAACTTCGCGCTTGGGCGCATCACCAAAACTCAACCTGAACTCGTTGTCCGACATACTGATTTGTGTTCCGGTAAGTTTACCTACGAGAATGATGATAAGAAGCGAAGCCGCAATGCTGGCCACCATGCGCACGGCCGGTGTATTCCACATAAAGCGCTGGCGGTTATCGCCCACGACTATAGGTGGAGCAATTACTTCTTTATCTTCTACGGTGCCCATCATCTTGCGCAGTTGCTGGTATTGCTCCAGTTCTTTGCGTGCATGCGGATCCGATAAAAGATACTGCTCCATCTTTTCTTTTTCAGCACCCTCCAGTTCGCCATAGAGGTAAGCCATCCAATCGTGTTGATCAGGTTTATAGCTCATAGCCAATCGTATCTTTAGTAATATTTTTTCGTTCCAGAATTTTCTTCAATCCGTCAAGACCGTAATACATCCTCGACTTCACTGTGTTCTCTGATATATTCAGCACTTCCGCGATCTCACGAAATTTCAATCCTTCGTATTCCTTCATGATCACCACCTCGCGTTGTTCTTCACTTAGTTCATACAGAGCCTGCTGCAAAATGTCGGAGAGTTCGGCTTGCTGGTATTGGCTTTCCGGGTTAGCATACCGTTGTGATGATGACTCCCACTTGGGCGAATCTTCAGCTTCACGGTTCCATACCACATCGAATGATAACGACCGGCTCCCTTTCTTCTTGCGGGCTTCTTCGCGGCAATAGTTTACAGCAATTTTATAGAGCCATGACTTGAACCGGGCAATGTCCTGCAGGCCAGCCAGGTTCCGGCACATCGAGATAAAAGTTTTCTGCGATACTTCCATGGCCAGGTCATGATCCATAAAAAACTTGTAGCTGAAGTTGTAGATACGTTTGTACCACAACTGCACCAGTTTACCTTGAGCATTCTGGTCGCCTTGTTTCGCCCGGGCAATTACGGTTTCAGAATGCATCATCGCGATGTCGAGTAAGGTCTCGGCCATGAGGTCTAATTTCGAAGGATTTAGGCATTACTGCCGTTTTCTGATATAAAGATGATAAGGTGTTGGGAAAAGTTTTACGATTGTAAAAAAAATCATTCAGCCATTTCAAGGGTAAATGTCCCTCAAAAGTCAACCGGTGTAATAACTTGTAAAAGCAGTCTAAGCTCGTTTCGCTAAAAATGACTTTACCTTTTGAAGTGCAAAGCCAACAACAAGGGAAATTACTCCCGGGATCAATAGCGAGTTCATTTTGTTGCCCATAAAAACATTACCGATGTAGAGCACAACACAAACCGCACCCCATGCCAAAAATCCCCACGAAAGAATGTTTACCAGCAACTTTGCCAAGCGGTATCTTTTCAGGAAAAACAATATTATAGCCAAGAGTGCTATACCTGCAGTGATGTAGCGAAAAACATAGCCCACAATCTCACTCGTTGCGTTACTTTTACTTCGTTCAATTGTGAATTGATGTTCCGAGTCAACATCATGCAAGTCAATCGAGGAGAAAAAAATCTTACGCTCGTTTTCCGCCTGTAGTTCATTGTTTTTAAAGTAAGAACACGTAAATGAATACATGGAATTGTTGACCAGAAAAATAATATTCTCCTGAACTATCAATGAATCATCCCAATAGTTTTCAAACTTAAAATCCCTGGCATACAAATCATGTAAATCAATGGTTGAATCAGAAACCAGCTCACCATTACTTTGATCTATTGTTATTTTTTGAAAAGCTATATAATAATCGATCAGCTCTTTTTTATTGGTGATGCGAGCTTGAGGTTGTAGTATCTTTACAACTTGAAAATACGCTAAATCAGTTTGAGCGAGAAAATTAGCCTGCCCCAGCGTATCACTCCTTTTGTAGTCCGCTGGCAACTTGAAGGACACATGCTCGTCCATACGAATCGTTTTCCATGTAGACTGTCCGCTCGATAAAAAAGGCAGGAATGAAACTGCTAAAACGAAAACAACTAAAAATCTCATTTTTATATCATAGAATTAACCGCCCAATGATCAATAATATATCCCAATTTCCAATGGCGTTACATAGATATATCGGTTAATTTGTTCCTCGTTAAGTTTTCGCGACTTACGATTAACCGCCAACGACTATCTTTGCGCCCGATGAAAAAAATCATTTCCTGGCTTATCCGTTTTGTACCACGCAAGTATCTGCAACGTGTGGGTGGTTTTGGTGTTCGCGTTATCGGACTTTTTTATCGCGGCAGCGCTGTTAC
Source organism: uncultured Chitinophaga sp. (assembly GCA_966211525.1). Classification (GTDB taxonomy): domain Bacteria; phylum Bacteroidota; class Bacteroidia; order Cytophagales; family Cyclobacteriaceae; genus Ohtaekwangia. The sequence goes on from CBIHOZ010000227.1 coordinate 6,113, forward strand.
CTGTCCGGTGTGTGAAACGAGTTATCGCACCTTGTTGCCTTACGGACGGATCAATCCAAGACCGAATGCATTGTGTCCGAATTGTCTTTCACTGGAACGTCACCGCCTCATCTGGCTATACCTGAAAGAGAAAACGAATTTCTTCGGATCAAAACTTCATGTACTGCACATCGCCCCGGAAGCATGTTTCATCAAACGTTTTGAGAAAGTTCATGGTGACAACTATATCACCGCTGATATTGAATCTCCGCTGGCCAAAGTAAAGATGGATATACATGAGATTCCGTTCGCTGAAAATACATTTGATGCTGTACTCTGCAACCACGTGCTTGAACATGTACGCGATGATATCCAGGCGATGCGCGAAATACACCGCGTACTGAAACCCGGAGGCTTTGCTATACTGCAGATTCCGTTTTTCAACCCGGTGCCCGATACTACATTTGAAGACAATACGATTACCGATCCGCGCGAACGCGAACGCATCTTCGGACAGGATGACCACGTTCGTAAGTACGGTCATGATTATCCGAAACGCATTGAGCAAGCCGGCCTGCAAGCTGTAGAAGATGATTTCGTGAATACATTACCGGAAGCAACCCGCCAGAAATTCGGATTGGTTAAAGGAGAGATTTTATATAAGGGCGTGAAGGTGAAGTGACTTTAGGAAGCGTTGCGGGTTATATATACATCTAAACCTATACTACAAATGAAGAAGCTATACTTTACAACCTTTTGTCTTTTAGTGGTGGTTCACGTTTTTGCCCAGAACCAGAGGCCACCGCTTATAGAGGTTAAGGGTACTGCAAACATGCAGGTACCGCCAGATCTGGCAGTAATCAGTATTTCCTTCAGCTCAGTTGAAATGGCTTTCAACAAAGCTGTAAAAAGTGTAAACGAGAAGAACGCATCGTTACTAAAGCAACTCGAAAAACTTGGCTTTAACAAGAAAGAAATTAAAAGCAACAGCTTCAACGCAGGGAAGAATTCTTTCTACAGAAATGATCAACAAGTTGATAGTGGGTATGTAGCATCGCAGGCTATTATTCTGGAGTTTAAATACGACCAGCAACGCGTTACCAAACTGGTAGATGCTTTTACGGAAACTACACTCGATCTTAATTTTCAATTCAACTTCATCTTATCAGAAGAAAAAATAGCGGAAGTCCGCAGTAAACTTATTGAACTCAGTATCCAAAATGCGCAAGAACGCGCAACCATTATCGCACGGCAGTCCAAATTAACACTGGGGAACATACAAAATATACAATATGGATTTAGTGATGACTATACGTTATCTGAAAGATTGTATTACCGCGTTCCTCCGCCACTTTCGACATCTGCGAATGACGGAGGTTTTAATGATCTCACCGTTCAAGATATACCTGTATCGGATGAAGTGATAGTTTCCTGGCTCATCAGCAACAAACCATAAATCACGCGCGACTCTTTCTAAATCTTGACAGCATCGTATTGATCTTTTGTCGGTTGAAGAACAACACCCAGCAGCAACAGATCAGTACGATAAGCGCGAGACAAAAAAGATAGCCGCAATCACCTTTCACTTCTATACCTAACAATGTTGCATGCATGCCGAGCGCACCGGCCATAAGCCCCGCGCCCAGCAGTGCACCGAGCCATGCCGTGGCATTTATGATCAGCAATACCGAAGCAACTAGTTCAAGTATACCAACTGCTATACGGCCTACTGGCTCCATGCCCACGGTTGTAAAAATATATACTGATTCTTCTGCACCGGTAAATTTAAAGTACAGGGTTTGTGCCATGATGGCGGCCGCTATAATTCTGGTGGCCCAATAAGCCCAGGTAAATGTCTTCATACAGCAAAATGTTGTTAGCGTTCTTTGTTGCTGTAAAACTATAGAGACGGGTATCTGAAAAATGTCGGGAGCCAGACGTCCGGGTGGATTTTAACTGGAGACGGTATAAATCAAAAAAGGAAACCGTGATAACGATTTCCTTTAGCAAATATCTTTTTAGTCAGAAGAAACTACCCTCTAACTATGGAAGCGCTATAAATATAGATTAAATACGCTGGGAAGAATCTTTAGCCTGTTTCGGAGCCTCTTTCTTGGTATAGGTAGGGCAGGTATATTGGCTGCAAGCTGACACAAAAGCTGCCAATAGAACGAATACTACAATCTTTTTCATTTCAATGGGATTGATTACAAGCAAAAATATAATTCTTTAAGAACAAAACAAATATCAGGGTAAATCTTAACCGATCATCAGATTACACCCACGCACGTCACTGTTATCCATTCTTCCCAGAACTTCAAACGTTCCATCCGGGTAAATCTTCCCTAAATCCTCGGTTTCTATAAATGATACCGTATGAATATTAGCCAGATCGATGACATTAATCCCGGCTGTTTCGCGAAGTAACCCCTTGCTGAGCGGATCAGTGATATCTCTCCCGATAATTTTCATCGCCGGAGGGCATTTAAACCGGAATTCACCCTGCGTATAGGCTTGCGATAGCAGTTCGGTCATGCCATACTCCGAGTAAATATGCGTTGCCTTCAGCCTCTCATAGAGTATAGCGTGGAGTTCAGCGCGGGTTATTTCCTTTCGTCTCCCTTTCATTCCGCCGGTCTCAAAAATCAGGCAGTGACTCAGGTCGATCTCGAATTTTTCGGCCAGGTCCAGCAAGGCAAACGACACGCCCCAGAGTATAACCTTGCGGGATGTATCTTTTCGCAGGGCAGCGAGGTCTTCCAGGAGTTTGTCGATCTGAAAAAGATAATATGACGAATACGAAGAATTGCTTTGCCGGATAAAATGATCCATCATGGCAATGAGCGATGACCCCTGTCGTTCGAGGTATGAAGGAAGTAAAGCCAGGAAATGATAATCCGTTAGCGGACCAAAAAAATACTCGAAGCACCGTTGTGAATGCTCCTGGTAAAAATTCAAATCGGCAACGGCATGTTTACTGGTTGTTGAACCTGTGGTGCCGCTGCTGGTAAATGTTGCTTCGGGTTGCCACGCACCAGTTTGCAATGCGTGGGTTTTAAAGAATGATATCGGCAGAAAGGGAATGTCCTCAACGCGGGTTATCGCAGCCGGATCAACTGACAGGTTTTGAATAAAGGCGCGATATACCGGATTGTTAATGGCCTGAAAACGAAACACCTCTAAAGCAATATGAGCAAAGGTTTGATCGTTAACAGAGTATAATGTAGATTCAAAACTTTTAAAAGTATCCAAGCGTTTACGTAACTTAACAGGGTTCAAAAATACAGAATGAAAATTACAAAGGGTCTATTGCTGTTTGGCGTTTTAGTAGTGGTGGCAAGTTCATGTTTTGATCCGCCGGAGTATCCGAATACCCCCAGCATCAATTTGGCAGGACTGGAGTTTTTCCAGGAAGCAGATGCTATTGACTCCCTTGTTCTTTCGATCAACTTCAAAGATGGCGATGGCGACCTCGGCCTTTCCAGTTCTATCGAAGATATCTCCTATCCATTCCATCCTAAAAATTATTACCTCGAGAACAACGGAAACCTGATTGCTGTTCCAACCATCACCAAGTATACCAACATCCCTCCTATTCTGTTAGTGAATGCCGGCCAGACCGGAAAACTTGCAACCAACCGCACGCTCGAAAAACCGGAGTATGCGAGCAAGATGCCGGAGTATATTTACCCGTATACCTGTAACACCTATATATTCGATACGCTGTATGTAGAACGTGGTAATGAAGCAACGTTTGATGCAACCTACAACATCACCGATACACTGCGTAGCTCCAACCCAACCGAAAACCCGGATCTGTACGAGATCAAAGAGATATTCTATACACTGAAGAACCCGAACTAC
>CBIHOZ010000228.1:0-9739 GCA_966211525.1 uncultured Chitinophaga sp.
CAATCGCTCTTACCAAGAAAACTACAAACACTTACTTGCATGAACCATAGAAATCACAGATAAACGCAGATTTTTTTTAAAAGGAAATCAGAAGTCATTAAAATATGATTTCTGAAGTATAACTATAGATGAACTTGTAGACCGCATCATCCGCGGGCAGATGTAAGCAGAATTTGTTGTATTCTTCTGCGTACATCTGTGTAATCTGCGGGAGAAAAATTTTAGTACAGCTCTTTGAATTTCTTTTTGCCTTCGTCAAGGAACTTGATGAAGCCTTCTACACTCTTATCATAACCGTAAGGTGTAACGAGCACGCGCTCATCTTTACCTACCAGCACATAGAAAGGCTGTGCGTTGTTGTTGAGGTTTGCTATTTGCAAATCTGCATTTTGTTTGCCGATGGTCTTCTTCACTTTGTTGTCATACTTCGAAGTATACCATTCTGATTCCGGCAGTTCTGTTTTGTCGTCTACATATAGCGCTACTACTACAAATTCATTTTTCAGTTTGTCAAGCACCTGCGGATCAGACCACACTACGGCTTCCATCTCGCGACAGTTTGTACAACCGTGTCCTGTAAAGTCTATAAACACCGGTTTGTTCTGCTGACGTGCGCAGAGCAGTGCCTGCTCATAATCGAAGTATCCGTTTATACCGTGTGGCAGGTGCAGGAATTCTCCATACTTTGGTTCATCACAAATCTGGTTAGGCTTGGCGTTGCGCGATGCTGCAATCAAGTCGAAGTCATGTGTATGCATTGGAGGTAAATATCCGGCCAATGCTTTTAATGGCGCACCCCACATGCCCGGGGTGATATATACTACAAATATAAAAGCGATAGAAGCGAACGTAAGTCTGATGATGCTGACACGTTTATCTTCAGCATCTTTACCGGTATCGCCTGGCAGACGGAAGCCTTTCATCAGGTATATACCAATCAGCATAACAATTACAATCCAGATGGCAATGTTGATCTCGCGATCTAAAATTCCCCAATGGAAAGCCTGATCGGCTATACTTAAAAATTTGAATGCTAATGCGATCTCGATAAAGCCTAATACAACTTTTACCGAATTTAACCAGCCACCGGATTTCGGCATAGAACTTAACCAGCCCGGGAAAAATGCAAACAAAGTAAATGGTATGGCAAACGCCAGCGAGAATGCAAACATACCCACGATAGGCTTGAGGAATTCGCCACCGGCTGAGGATACAAGTATACTTCCTACCAGCGGACCCGTGCACGAGAAAGAAACCAGTACAAGTGTGAATGCCATGAAGAACACGCCAACCAATCCGCCTTTTTCTGATTGCTGATCAACTTTATTGATGAATGTTCCCGGCAATGTAATTTCAAACAGACCGAGGAAGGACAAACCGAATACGATAAACACAATAAAGAAAATCAGGTTCGGTATCCATTCCGTTGAAAGATGATTTGCTGTTTCAGGTCCCATAAGCGGAGCTATAGCAGCACCGATCAAAGTATATATAAGAATGATAGAGATTCCATATAGCAGCGCCTGAAATTTAGAGCGGCCTTGCGTAAAGAAACTCACCGTCATCGGTATCATCGGGAAAACGCATGGTGTTAACAATGCAGCAAGACCGGCAATGAAGGCTAGTATAAAAAATCCGAGAAAGGAATTTTTGGCCGGATCTTCTTTGATCAATGTCGGATCAAGCACCGGTCCTTTGATCTGTCCATATGTATCATTGGAAGTATTCTGTGCTGCTACAGTTTGCACTGTATCAATCAATGTGCTGGTGTTCTCTTTGACAGTAACTTTTTCATCTGTTTTTTGATCGTCAGTTTTTGGAGCCGCGCTTTCATCCTGCTTCGCTGATGTGATCGCAGTACCTTCTACTTTAATCGCACCGAACGTCAGGTCACCATCAAACAAAACACATTTACCTTCAACCTCTGAACACACCTGTCCTTCATAAGTACCTTTCACAACAAGAGCAGGCGATAGTATTTTTATTTTCTGTCTGAACTCACCGCTGCCTTCAAAGATGCGCACATCACAATCGAATATCTTGTCGTGCTTGGTCTTGTCTTGTATAGCAGCTAATGACCCAACGAATTCAAAGCTCGGATCTTTGTCGAGTGTTACCGACATCGGCACAGGTCCGCAATCCGGATCGAATCCTACTGAATAGATATACCAGTTTTTCTGAATAGATGCTTTAAACACCAGTTCTATTACATCACCAACTTTATAGGATTTAGAAGGAGTCTCTGCTACAAGCTTGGCCGGTTGAAGTACCTGCGCACTGGCGATGCCTGCTGACATTGCCAAAAGGAGGCAAAAAAGAATTCGTTTTAGCATGGAAAAGAAAATTGGTCGCTAAAATAGCGAACAACGATCCAAAAAAGTTCATCCTTTCGAAGAAAGGTATTACAGCCAATGAAAAGAGAGCGTGATTAACAAATTTTAACAAATCACAGATCAATCACTACCTGACCTTTGAGGAGATCTTCAAACTTTTCGCGCTCACGAATAAGCTTTGCTTCGCCATTTATAATCAGGACTTCTGCAGGCCGTACGCGCGAGTTATAGTTGGAAGCCATAGAGAAACCATAGGCACCTGCATTCTTAAACGCGAGGATATCCCCTTCGCGCACTTCGTTCAAGTCGCGATCGCTGCCAAACGTATCCGTCTCACATATATAGCCTACAACAGTATATTTATGTTTAGCACCCGATGGATTCGATACGTTGACAATGTGATGGTACGCATCGTACATCATCGGACGGATAAGATGATTTAATCCTGAGTTTACACCTGCAAAAGTTACAGTAGGTGTAGGCTTCACTACATTTACCTGCACCAGCATGGTGCCGGCTTCGCTTACCAAAAACTTACCGGGCTCTAGCCATAGTTCGGGGTTGCGTCCATATCCTTTACAGAATTCATTAAAGGCTTTGGCAAGTTTACCGCCCAACTCCTGTATATCGGTTACTATATCGCCATCCTTATACGCAACTTTAAAACCGCTGCCGAAATCAAGGAAGTTAAGATCCGGAAAACTCTTTGCTGTTTCGAAAAGGACTTCGGCGGTTTTCAAAAATGCTTCTGTCTCTTTTATATCCGAGCCGGTATGTATATGTAAACCACTGATGCGAATGCCAAACGTCTTCATCAACGTAAGTATTTCAGCTAGCTGCAGTACAGATATACCAAACTTTGAATTGCTGTGCCCGGTAGAGATCTTGATGTTTCCGCCAGCCATGATGTTCGGATTCAGTCGTAAGCCGCATGGATATGCATCTTTATACCGTGCTCCGAATTTTTGCAGTGTTGAAAGGTTGTCGATGTTGATGGCTACACCGAGCGTTACGGCTTCTTCAATCTCGCTGAAGTCAACGCCACTCGGTGTAAACGTTATCTCCCCCGGCAGGTAGCCTGCCCGTAGTGCCAGGTGTACTTCGCCAAGAGAAACGGCTTCCATGCCTACACCATTTTTGCGCATCAGCTTAAGTATGGAGATGTTGGTAAGTGCTTTGGCAGCATACTTTATCTTTACGTTGGCTGCTGAATATGCAGATTTCAGCTTGGTGATCTGCTCGGCTATGCGGGCGCCATCGTACACATATAGCGGTGTTCCGAACTGATTTGCAAGTTTAAGAACGTCAATGCCTTGAATGGTGTAAGTTCCGTTTGTGAGCTCCATGCGAAAATTAAAAGGGTTCAAATATATATCAGGATTAACAGGATTTCGGGATTATCAGGATCGATTTGCAGGATTTTTATGTTGGTCTTTATACATTGAAAAAATTTCCACGCACGATCTTTATTTTTAATGCTTGAAAATCCGAAAGCCGCATACGTTTTTTACCTTTCTAAAATCTTCATATAACGCGCATCCGAAATGAAATTGTTCTTCCGCGAATACCTGCCGGCCGATGCCAGCACATCCAAACAGACTCTCGTTATTTTGCACGGGTTGTTTGGTTCATCCGATAACTGGCTTACACAGGCACGCTTCTTATCCAACAATAACTATAAAGTATATACTGTCGATCAGGCCAATCACGGTCAGTCTTATCATAGCGCTTCATTTGATTATGCGACCATGGTGAGTGATCTGAAAGAATTTATAGATGATCAGAAACTCGGGCAGCCCGTTATACTGGGCCATTCCATGGGAGGAAAAACAGCGATGAACTTTGCACTCGCTCATCCTGACTCCCTATCAAAACTCATTGTGGTTGATATTGCTCCGCGCTATTACGATTTGGAACACTATACTATTTTAAAAGGTTTAAATGCTATCGCGATCGACACGATCACTTCGCGCAACGAAGCGGATGAGACACTCGCTGCGTATGTTCCCGAATCGGATGTGCGTCAGTTCCTGTTAAAAAATCTTCAGCGAAAAGCAGAAGGAGGTTTCTCGTGGAAAATCAACCTGCCGCTTATAACGGAGCAGCTTGCCAACATTGGTGTTGATCTTCAATATCCTGGTAAGTTTGACAAGCCGACTTTGTTTATACGAGGACGAAGATCCAGCTACGTTCGTGACACGGATCTGGAGAGAATCAAGGAAGTATTTCCGCAGGCCTCACTTGAGACTATGGAAACAGGTCACTGGGTGCAAGCGGAAAAACCACAGGAATTTGTAGACCTTGTTATGAATTGGCTTTCGTAATATATAATATATAGTTACCACCATCGCGTATGCGGTATCTGCCTTTTCTTTCGGGTATATATACAACGGCACCGGGTTTGGTCTCCACTACCCGTGCAGAAGGGTATGATGCGTTGGTCTTTCAGATTGATGAATCGTATTCGCTATATCTTGAGAACAAGAAAGCTTGCCGGGAGGAAGATATTCATAAATACTATTGCGAGGAGAGGATGCAGCCCGAGACGATGCGCGCAGTGAACGAATACCTGGTAAAGCAACTTGCGCAAGAGCATCCACAGCAGTTCGAAGTAAATTATACCGAACGTCAATTTACCAACACAACAACGGGTGAAGTATTTTGTTGGAATGAAGACTGGCTTAGCATCCGCGGTAATTCTTACGAGTCGTTATTTGATGCCTTGTGTAGTCAGGTGCAGGAAGATATAGCAGTTGTTCAATTAACTAACGATGAAGACTGGATAGCCGCTATACATTTATGTTCTCCGAATCACTGGGCTCCGGGTGAAAAAATCGGCAGGCCTTTTTCCGCAGCACATGCACCGGTGCCCGGCATGGAGAAAACACTGCAGCATTATCGTAAGATGCTCGAATCCGTTATACACGCCAGCACTCCGTTCACAAGATTTGCCTGGGGAATTGCCACCGATACCCGGCTCAACCATCACCCGATATCTCCACCAGATAAAGATGATAGTCACTGGCAAGGACGCGCGCATCATAAAAACAACGGTTGGTATATACGCACTGAACGACAGAACCTGGTTGGGATGGCCGAAACCAATGCATTTCTGTTTACCATTCGCACGTATATTTATCGCGTTGATGAACTGGATCAACAGGAGAAGAGGTTGCTTTCAAAGGCATTGCAAAGTATGTCTCCGGCAGCACTTGAGTATAAAGGACTGACTGGCTCCATCAGCCTGCTGGTAGAATATCTGAAAATGTAAATAGTTTTGGAAAGCTATAACGCTGACGACTATAAAATATAGCCTATATATCCAGGTAGCGGAGCAGCATGTCAATACGATCTTTCTCGCCAACAACAGGTTTTGTATCCTGATAACGGCCGATTACTTTGTAACCGAAACGCTCGAGCGTTGCTACAACACGGGAAAGATCCTGCTGATTGATTTTTAAGGTAAGGCGAATCTTACCCGGATCAAGCGGATCTTCTTTCAAAATGCTGCTTAATATTTTGGCGTGGTTCTCTTCGATCAGGCGGCTTATCTCGGCCAGGGAGTAGTCGATGTGATTCATCGATAACACAAGTATACCACCTGGCATTTGTACCGCGGCTGTCTGTGCAAAAGAAGTAAGCGTGTCCTGAACGGTAATAACACCAAAGTATGTAGTGTCTTCATTCAGCACAGCTACCATCTGCAATTTATGTTCGGCAGCTACTTTCAGAATATCGTAGAAGTGTGTATCAAGCTGAACGAAGCATTGCTGACCTGTGAGGTTAAAGTCACGCACATTCTTCTCGATGTCGTTGGTTTCTAAGATGATCTCTTCCGAGATGAAGCCAAGCAGTTTGCCCTCGTCTACAACAGGCAGGTAATTGCAGCGAAATTCTTCCATCCACACGATAGCCTTGTGAGCATCGTCCGATCCCTTCAGAGGTGGAATCATGTGGTTTATCAAATCTTCTGCGATCACGCTGTTTATTTTTTTATATAACGTTAATGAAGTAAAAAGTCTTCAACGAACTCGTTGAATTTTTCCGGATGTTCCATCATCGGTGCATGGCAACATCTATCTATAAATTTCAACGTAGAGTTTGGTATCAGTCTGTTAAACTCATGAGCCACCATCGGTGGCGTTATGGTATCATTCAAACCCCATACCAACAATGTAGGAGCTGTTATGTTTGGAATTTCCTCTGCCATATTATGGCGTTGTGCCGACTTTGCAATGGCCACAATGCGCATACATTTGGGAATACTCTTCGTAATATCAAAAACTTCGTCTACCAGGTCTTTCGATGCTACAGCCGGGTCGTAAAAAGTATAAGAAACGCGTTCCTTAATGTACTCATAGTTTCCGCGTTTGGGATAAGAACCTCCCATAGAATCTTCAAACAAACCAGAGCTTCCGGTCAGGATCAGTTTTTTTACCTTGTCCCCATTTTTCAAAGTATAGATCAACGCTATGTGGCCGCCAAGACTATTTCCCATCAGAATCATATCCTTCAGGTTCTGAAACGCCACAAAGTCTTCCAAAAATTTACGCAGCCCATCGAGTCCGGCTTCTTTTATCGGCATCTCATAGATCGGCAGCATCGGAATTACCACTCTGAAGTTTTTAGAGAAACGGTTTACAACACCTTCCCAGTTACTAAGCGCTCCAAACAAGCCGTGCAACAATACCAATGGTTCCCCTTGTCCTTCGTCTACAAACTTGAACCCGTTCTCTTCTTTAACCGCTATGGCCATGTCGATGAATTAATGTTGATAAGTAAGGAAAAAAAATGATCAGTATGAAAAATTTATTTTCAATGCAGCTTCCCAATACGTTAAGAACAATTACTAAAAATTGATTACTTTATATGGACTGATTTGCACCCTAAACAGATTTGTGCAGGCAGTTAGTTCGCCAGGAGTTTTTTTACGAGTTCGGAAACAACTTTTCCATCGGCCTGACCCGCGAGCTTTTTGGTAACAGTGCCCATCACTTTGCCCATGTCTTGCGGACCTTTCGCGCCTACTTCATCAATAACCTTCTTTACCTCTGCTTCGATTTCTTCAGCAGAAAGCTGTTTGGGTAAATAGCGATTTATTATTTCAAGTTGAAACACTTCCTTATCGGCCAGGTCTTGTCGGCCTTGCTGCGAAAATATATCAGCAGATTCTTTGCGCTGCTTGGCAGCCTTCATCAACAATTTATTTTCAACATCAGAGGATACATCACCGCTGCCGCCTTTCTCGGTTTCAGCCAACAAGATGAGCGACTTGATACTACGCAATGCTTCCAGCTCTTCTTTGTTCTTGGCTAACATTGCTTTTTTGATGTCGTTATCAATTTGTTGTTTGAGGCTCATAAATTTTTTGTCTTTAATATTATTTTGCGAAATCAAATTTAGCAGATCATTTTTTCCACCGAAGCGTTCTATACTCATGACCAAACTAAGCGTCAATATTAACAAAATTGCAACACTCCGAAATGCCAGAGGAGGAAATAATCCGGATGTTATCAAGGCAGCGATTGACTGTGAGCGATTTGGAGCGCAGGGTATTACGGTGCATCCGCGGCCAGACGAACGTCACATCCGCTATAGCGATGTTATACAACTGAAAGATGTAGTAACCACCGAGTTTAATATAGAGGGATACCCTGACGAACGTTATTTGAAAATTATACGCGAGACCAAACCTGCACAAGCAACACTGGTACCCGATGCGCCTGATGCCGTTACTTCGAATGCAGGATGGGACACACTAAAACATGCTTCACTGCTTCGCGACATTTGCCAGGAAATAAAATCGCACGGTGCACGTGTGTCTATATTTGTAGATCCGTCACCGCGTATGGTAGAAGGTGCTATAGCAATTGGTGCCGATCGAATTGAGTTATATACTGAACCTTATGCGAGCGAATTTCTGGTAAGTAAGGAAGTTGCCATTAAGCCCTATATAGAAAGTGCACGCATAGCGAAGGAGGGCGGTATAGGTATAAATGCCGGCCATGACCTGGACCTGCACAATCTGAAATTTCTAAAGCAGAATATTCCATTTCTGGATGAGGTTTCGATAGGACACGCTCTGATTTGTGACGCGCTGTACCTCGGACTTGAAAACACCATTCAGCTATATCTGAAGCAACTGAAATAGCAGTGTCGCAATTCTATAGCAGTAACTTTTCTACTGCTATAGAATGAGCGCTATATATAGGAAGAGCTTTGTTTAAACTAAAATCGGGAAGCTACGGCCAGTCTTTTTCTGAAAGTCTTCACCGTGCCGGAAGTATCAAACACTTCAAACCACACCATGTAGTAACCTATTCTGGCTTTGGCGCCATCATCACGATCACCATCCCAGCGAATAAAACCTTCTGTGCCGAGCAGCGCATTGTTAGCAAGTTCTTTTATCGTTCTGCCGTTGGCATCGAGCACTTTTACGTTGGCAACATAACCACCCTGATTAAATTTATACTGTATCTCTGTAAAGTCGGGTTGGCCGATGCCCGGTATAAAAATCTCCGGTGATACTACAACTTCTTCTGATGAGACAATCTGGTCAGCGCGCGAATTTGAATTTATAAATCCAGGTGTAGCATAACCGCTTGTAGTGCTTGCAGATTTCCAGTTGTTACCATCGTTAGTCGGTTCCGCAAAAGATATTCTTTCAAGCGAAACTCCTTCATCGTCTTTTATAAAAGCAGAATGATATTCTTTTGAATACGAGAAGTGATCTATAGTCAGTTTGGTGTTGGTAAGAAGAGCAACAGAGCCTTCATCGTCACTCATCGCCGGTATATCTTTTACCTCCAGCACATTCTCTATCTTCGTTTGTGGATATTCTCCCGATAGTATATCAGCGTCCTCCGTTAGTACAAGGTAAGCACCGGGCTTGAACAGAAAATCGTTGGCAACAATCGGATATAGTTTTCCTATAGTATCGTTTTCGAATGTTGAAAGATACCAATCTTTTAGATTCAGGAATTTGTCCGAAGTATTAACAATCTCAATGAAGTCAGTGCCGGTAGGACGAGGGTTAAAGAGGATTTCGTTTATTTTAATATCCAGAGCATTGGCATTTTCGGGTAGTGCAAACCCAGCACTAGTAAAATTACTTTGCATCGTATTGCCGCTGCAGTCATATATATCTTTCAACGTTACTGTATATAGTGCATTGGATAAAATTGAGTCGCGTATAGAAAGTGCAATACTCCGGAGTGATCCATCCGTAAAAGCTATTGAGCTAACCCGTAATGCCGGTTGAATGTCAATGCTGCTTAGAGCCGGTAATTCGCGCGATAATTTTTCATCAAACAGTAACAGAATTTGAGAGGTGCTTGCAGGAACGGCCGAGGGTAATTTTGGCCCTGTAAGATCAGGTTTATTCGCGAAGACTGAATTCTGTTTAC
>CBIHOZ010000229.1:0-9737 GCA_966211525.1 uncultured Chitinophaga sp.
TGTTGTATGTTTGTGCTATCAGAATGTATAGCAATTAGGGAATTGGACAGTACTGCACTATAGATGTAGGGCGAATTGATTAAGATATATAAAAGCAGAGACTATGAAGCAGGAATATTTGGGCTATATATAATAATGCGAACATCAATATAATTGCTGTGTCTAATCCGGCTAATTGCAGTCGGTTTTATTACTTTCTATACAAAGTAGGTCAAAGTTCTTACAATGTATACCAAAACGGGGAAGCTTGATTTTTCGGTTGTTGTATGTTTGAAACATCGTAAAAATAAAGGGAATAGTAACTATAACTACTTAAAATGAGAATGGATTATATAAGTAAATGTTCACACGAAGAATTGTGGCCCGAAAAATCCTTATTGTGGCCCACTTCCGTCCATTGTGGTTCGAAAAATCCCTATTGTGGTCAACTTCCGTCCATTGTGGCCCAATCACGGTACTTACGCCATTCAACTATAGTATGTTTACAGTATGAATATATCAGGTTCTTCAATTCAGGCTAACACAAGTTAAATTGGTAGTTGCTTATTCAGGCTACGACTATACTAGACAAATGTGGCAATATCGTACCCATTGTGGCAAAATCGAGGCGATTGTGATCTACTTCCGGCCATTGTGTACTACTTCAGTCCATTGTGGCAAAATCACGGTAGTCGCGTCATTCAACCTTCGTATCTATGCACCAGCGATAGTAAAGGAGGCTTAAATAGAAGGTTGCCAATTAGTACTGAACCTTTCCATTGTAGTATGTCGATCAGATACGAAATCTGATACCTGCAAAGTGTATCGGGTATACTTTAGAGAATCTATATATGATTCTGTGTACAGGCGGTAGGTCATACACGAATAGAGACGAAGCGGAGAAGACAAGCTATAGGCATGTTTGACGTAGCATACAGTCGATCATTGTTATATGTAACGATATATATAGTGGTAGAAACAAGAGTAAATATAGAAATGAGTTTTTACGATTTGCATTGTGTTACTCACAGCGTAATTTAAATTTTATAATATATACCGGGGGTGAACGCGATTATAAAAAGAGCAAAGCGATTGATAAAGGTACATCAACAAAAGATTTGTGGTCCAATTTTTACCAATGTGGTCCAATAATTACCAATTGTGGTCCAAAAAATCCTTTGTGGCCATATCGCGACTTGCAGCCCAAAACTTTTATGAAGCAAGTCCGTATCTTTGCTAAAGTATAGGAAGTAAATAGCCTATATATAAATATATAGTGTATGGGTTGAGGGAAAGTTAACGTGAGTATGTATCGCTAAATATTAAAATATGGCAGAGAGTTATATTGATTTTCCGGATGAATACAAATCGTATTACCTGGACAGAGCAGAACAATAGACTCGATGAAGCTGCGGATAGTATTAAATGAAGGGAATGAATTGAGGGGAAGATTAAATTATGGCTGTAGCATTAAGAGAAAAGAAGATTTCCGGAGGAAAAAAGGTATCGTTTTATCTGGATATATACCACTGCGGGAAGCGCTGGTATGAATTTTTGAAGATACACGCAAGAACAGAAAAACCAACACCGGCAGATAAGTCGAATCGCCAACTGGCTGAAGAAATATGTATCAGACGCCAGCATGAATTGACGGTAGACAATCATGGACTGCTGGACAGGCAAATGAAGCTTGGAGATTTTGTAAGCTTCTTTGAACAATATATAGGTGCAAAGAAGGCAAATAACAATTTGTCTTCAACACTTTCGAAGCTAAAACAATTTACCGGAAAACAGTCGCTGCCCATTTTCAAAGTCACAACACAATGGCTTAAAGAATTTGAAGGCTTTCTGTTAAAGTCTGTCTCGGTAAACTCAGCTCTAAGCTACTTAACAAACATTGGTGTTTCGCTAAACTATCTGGTGCGTAAGCAAGTCATTCCCCGTAACCCGTGGCATGCTATACCGAAAAGCGAACGACTGAAAAAGAAAGAAACCAAGCGCACGGCATGGACTATACAGGAGCTTGAAACACTTGCCTCAACGCCATGCCCGATCAAAAAACAATTCAAACAAGCATTCCTGTTTGCCTGCTTTACAGGACTTCGTTGGAGCGATACCAATGGTCTAAAGTGGTCGAACATTGTAGAGCGTTTTTTGGATGGGAAGAAAGAATGGTTTATTCAGTTCGAGCAACAAAAAACAAAATCGCTTGAATACTTTCCGTTATCCGATCAGGCAGTAAATATACTTCAAGCCCGAAAACAGGAATCAGCCGGTATGGATGATGGCGGCTATATATTCCCGGAGGTAAAGGAGACAGACAAAAAGAACAGGCTTGTGCAAGCCCGTGTAAATTATGCGCTCAAAAAATGGGCGAAGGCTGCCGGCCTTGATCACACGCGCATGCGCTTTCATACCGGGCGACATTCGTATGCTACGAATCTGTTAGAACTCACCGGTGAACTATATACCGTATCCAAACTACTTGGTCACAAGAGCATACAGACTACGCAAATCTACGCGCAGGTTCGCGATACCGTAAAATATGCTGCCGTTAAATCACTCCCTTGTATTCCGCTGCCAACGGATTCTATTGTAGTTCCGGAGGACAAGATTGCAGCCTAGTAAAAACGAAACACATCACAATTAATAAAACTATATATGGAGCAAGGGATATACTTATCAGGAATCAGTAAGGCCGAACTGAAAGATCTAATCAGGGAGTCGGTATCGGAAATTTTGAAAGAGAGTAAGGATTGTATTAAGACCGTGCCGGATATACTGAGTATAAAGCAGGCCGCTGCATTCCTCGATGCGAAGGTCACTACGATATACGAAAAGACATCGGATAAAATTATACCGCAATACAACAATGTAAAGCGTCTTTAATTCAGGCGCGATTAACTGTAAGCATGTATACATAAAGTAAAAGTAAAAACGGTGGATGAGTTGCAAAGCGAAGCTGTTTCCTATAGGCTGAGGAAAAAACAACTAGGTATATAACACACAATAAAAACAGTAATAACTAAAAACAAACAAAAGTATGAGAACGCGAAATTTTGAAGTACCTGCCGATCTGATCACAGAATTTGCGCAGATCATGGAAGATCACGAACTGGATAATGTGATCGAGGGAGTAACCGAAGATGGCGAGATTGAGATCAGTGTAGACTATGAGCCTGCTCAAAAGAAAGTCATTGAGCAGATACATGAAATCATTGATCGTTACCACGATGAGAACGAATTGGACGACCTGGAGGAAGAGAGTGAAGAAGAGGAAGAGGAAGAAGAGGATGACGAAAACTAAAGTAAACCGGTATTTATATATCTGAGCACACAAACAAAATGTATCACTTTAAAAGCAATTTAAAATTATGAGCGCAGCAAATGAACAATCAAAAAAAGCGGATGAACAAAGTAAAACCGCGGTAGTAAAACAGCAGGAGGCCACATCGGCGTTAGCAGAAATAGCCGGTCATTGTATCGTGGGATTAGTAGGTTACTTCTTTGGGAAAAGCACGGGCGAGTCAGCGCAGGAGAAAGAAAATAAAGAATTGAAAGCCAAGCTGAATGCACAAAAGGCGCAGAACCTAAAATTGCAAAATGCCTTGTATGGTATAAGGAATGCACAGCAAGGTGATCAACAACACAAACAGAAATCTTCTTTCATAAATCCTAAAACTGGTAAGCCTCTGAAGACGATCTGGCTTGACTAAATCGTAAAGCGTAAAACCGGATGTGTAAAACGCAATTGTAAACGTAAAATACAAGTGTAAAATGAAAAGGAATAAACACCGCCATGCGGTATCACTTCGAGATAGGGAAACCGTAAAACGCTTTACGGTTCCCGGTGATGTTCTTGTGGATGTACTATATGTTGTTAACCGCAGTGGAATACGCTACCAGATCACCGAAGTTAACCGGGATCAAAGCAATGTTACCTTGCGCCTGTCGTGCGATGGCTCGGGTAAGTTTGAAGAGCAGGCCATTGAAAATATAGACTGTATGATCAGTGACTATATGAATTTTCAGACGGGTGGGCCGGATGAATCATTTTACGATGAACTCTAAATTTTACGATTGATGCAAAAAAGATGTACCTATTGCGATCAACCTTTCCGGAGTCCGCGCAGCAACCGGAAATACTGCTCTGATAATTGCAGGCAGATGGCCTATTATGCACGCAATGGTTTTTTGCAGGCGCAAGGCCAGCATGTTGGTTCTGTCGATGGCGGTAACTATATACAAGCACCTTTTACCGTAAAATACAATGGGCGGCCTGCTGTAAAAGACGTAAAATATGTAAAGCCTGTACAAAACGTAAAACAGCAAGGTGAAGTAATTAGTGAGGCCATGCTTGCGACACTGACTGAGCGTATACTTTCGCTGATTGAAGAAAGAATCGATCAAAAACTGGAAACCGTAAAATACGGATTGAGTGATACTGTAAAACACGTTAACGTAAAAGAACCGTTAAACGTAAAAGACAGAGCATCCGTAAAACGTAACTTTACGTCAAATATACTTGCTGGCAACCCCGACAGTACAATGTGCCGAGTACAACCATTTGCAGGGCTGTACGGCAATAGCGTTAGCGTAAAACATGATAGCAGAGATATTGTAAAAGATGATATTGCTGTAAAATATGAAAGTACTTTACGCTATCCAGCACCATCCGTAAAAGACGATACTGATTTTACGGATGACGGTGAAAATGAGCTTGAACTTGAACACGTACAGGTGCAGGAACTCATGGATGATAATGATTCATACGATGTGGAAATTGAGGAGGAAGATCAGGACGAGGATATGAAGGAAGAACAAAGCGAAGATGATACTTTAAAACGCGCGCCTGCATCGTGTAATTTACGTCAACACTTTATGGCAACAACGGATCACAAGGACATTGATGAGGACACAGATATAGCTCCTGCAGATATAGGTAAAGATGTTATCGTAAAAAACGTAAACAAGGTACCGGTAAATCATAAAGACAAGTATGAATGGATTGAACCGGCTATCTCGGAAGAAATTATACACTTCCTCCGGAAGCGACCCAATATAGATACGCACCTTGAAGCACTTGGCATAGGTGACGAAAGGCGTGATTGTGTAAAGGCATTAACTTATTCAAAATGCCTGATTCGAAATGTAATCCGGTTGTCAGACGGCCCCGCTGTTAATGCGGAGACCTTTGTCGCACTTACCAATACATTCACGAAGCTTGTTCGCTCAAATTTGTTCACATCCCTCCCTGTATGGTTTGATACGTATACATCAACGATCTGTAATTTACAGTCTAAGTTGCGTAGTATGGGAATGGCCTGTGAAGACAATGAGCCGGTCAGAATCAGGTTATCCCGAAATATGAAGGCTCAGTTAATGGCCATCCGATTCGATCTGGAATACTACGTTGGCGACATCAGCTTTAAGGAGATTTCATTACCGGGTTAGTCTTACCGTAAAATATGCTACAGATATATACTCGTAATTTTACGCTTACATCTTTATCGATTTACGTAAAATGCCTGGGAGCAGCTCTCCGACGGATTTCGATTTTACCCATTTGAATGAACGTCTTGCTCACATTTGAAGTAAGAAATCATTACTTTTTACCTATAGTATTTTACGTAAGGGAAACTGTAAAATGAGTGGTTTCGGACTTATCGTATTTTACACTTAGGTCAAAAGAAGCCCTGAAAACTCTCAGGAAAAAGATGCCCACTAGCTGAAAGGAACTAACGCGCAAAGAATTATGGCGACAGATACCTGATATACTCCTACAAACTATTGCGACAGTTCGATGGATCACTAAACTTTCTTTGTAAAGCCCCTTTATTGATGGCAAATTCAACGCATTGGTTAAATTCAACTAAGACAAAATTTGAACTGTTACGTTCTACAATTCAGTTTGAATACTGCCATTGGCCTGCCCGGAGCATTCGTAAATTCATAGTCAACGATTGTCAGCAATCCACGCACTCTGAAAAGTCTTAGATTACTCATAACATAATTTTCGTTGACCACTGTCCGGTCTTCCTTTAGTTCATTTACCACCTGATCAATTGTAAAAGGAGCCGTGTCATAACTATATATTACCCTTAGCAGGCTTACACGAATGGCCGTTGCTTTTATATCATACTGATCAAGGATTTGATAGTAGAACGAGGTTTTGTAATAAGCCATACGACAGACTTCCTTTAAATCAACTGAGACTATGCCAAGAGCTTTATAAGTTTGGTGACACTGGCGATCATTGCATCGTCTCCTATTTTTGTGTCCTGATCAAAAATTGCCCACGGGCATTCCTTTTCAATTTCAAGTAGTGTGGTCAAAAACTTTTCAATCTGCTCTCGCTCCTGAAGCTCTTCTTCACTGCTGGTAAGGCCGTAGGTCTTATCAAGTGTCAGATGAATAAATCTAATCATCAGCTTAATATCTATACCGGCTTCGATCAAACTTTTGGCGAGGAAAGCATTTACGCTATTGTCGGGTTGCTTCATCTATAGATTAAAAAATTATGATTGCAAAAAACAGACCGCCAGCATGCAAGGCAGTTTTAGTGCCTTCATTAAACATGCGCAGTTGACAATCTAAATGTAGCGTAGGATTTCTACACGCGATTAAACACGTTAAACAAGCTATTTGTAAAAACAGATAGTAACCCGATTTGGATGTATTTAAATAGACTTCAGTTGCGCCAGTAAATATTATAAGTCGGAAGCAGGTACAATTACAATTGTACACTTTATTCCCTATCTGGGCTTTTCCTGCTTACATTTTGGAACTACTCAAAAGAAAGAAAGTCAAAACTCTCCGAGGCAATCTTCGAGTGCCGTGACGGCTCTTCGAAATATATCATGATCAATTTGATTACAACGTTCTATACATTTCCTGCACGACATTACAAGAATAGATGAAAACTCCTGTAGCGCCTCAGGGTTACTTCCAATGATGGATAGTGCCCGTTTACAGTTTTGGTAACAACGAGTTACCGCTATAGTATGTTTTTCCAGTTTGGGGTTATCAACAGCTCGTAGGGCTTCAACACATGGCCTCAGTACATTCACTCCATTTGACAGCGCTCTTTTCAAAGAATCGTAAGATGTAGGTTTAAGTGGACTGCTCATTTCAGTTCGACAATCATAACATTCAGGAAAGGACTAAAAGCAAATAGAGTTAATCGAAATGACCAACTCTATTTTTTTATATACACAATCCAATGTATATCCGAAGTTACTTAATTAACCCCTTGCCGCGAAGGTATTTTTCAATTTTACTTACACTATCACTTTGGAGGGCGCGCTTGGCACCACCGATCTGAAGTCCGGATACTTTCCATTTCTTCATCCAGAACGGTAAATCTTCACGCAATACTTTGGTGAGGTTCGGTCCTTTTTTAACTTTCTTTTTTGCCATAAGAATATATTTTATAGTCAAACATATTCATTAAATGACATTATTCAATGGCCATAGTATGCTATGTTAAAATACCTTCGGAAACAAAATCCTGTACTTCGGAAACAAAACGATGCTCTTCGGAAACAAAACGCGCACTGAAAGAATCAGTTAGCTTACTTTCACCACCGCATAAACATTAAAACGTTAGCCGCTTGTTTACTGGTGTTGATAAGCAGACAGACAGTGTGTTCTTAGATAATACATTGTCTGGTCTGCCTCTATAAAAGGAACAAGTAAACTTGGCAATCGTAAAATACTCCATACACTCATTCCATTACCCTTTCTATCGAACTAACTTTCTTACTTGAATATTTTGAAGATATGCCCCGGCAATGAAAGAGACATTACCGAGGCATTTTGTGGGCAAGGTAAACGGATTACCCTATTGATACCACTATGGCAAATATATACTGCGTGAAATGCAGGTCAGGGGAGGAAATATATGGACGGCTCCAATAGTATTATATCTAAATATACCCGAATAGACGCAGCAACGCATACGTTAAAACAGCCAGGCATCCCCACATCAATACTCCGAATATTCTGTCGAGTTTATCGTTACTCCTGAACAATGAGCATTGAAAGAAAAACACCTTAATATCATCGCAAATAAGGATGATAAATTGAATAAAGCTCATGTTGCCCACTATTAAAGTATTATCCCGTTCTTCTTAATCAGATAATTTTTAGTCTGGTCGAGGAGACTTTTGACAAAGTCTATTTCAGCAATCAATTGTTCTGCTGACTTCTCACCACTCTCTTTCATAAGCTGTTCAGTGATTTTGCGAATAGTATTCAATTGAGTGGCTAATGGAGTATTGTCGATAACGTTTCCCATAGGTATATTTATTTAGTTTAACTTGTTGTCTTGCGTTCCAATTATCGTTTCGTCTTAAAAAATATCTTCGCGGCAAGCAATGTTTGCTCTATGGCATGAATCATTCGCAAATCATTTCTCAAAACCTTACTCTCCGTATATATCTGCTTGCGCATTCTTTTTATATAGCGAATCTGTTCATCAATGCCGGGAAGGTCGCCATACCACGGTATAGATATTTTCCGCTTCTTCCGTGGCGAATCACCTTCCGATAAATTTTCTTTTAGACTCATCCGCTATTTTTAATTAAATAGAACATTCTTTTACTTTATATTTTTTAACACAACCCAAATAGAGGTATACCAACGACTAACTATATTCCTTACTTTTGAAAACTGTTAGCGATCTACTGTATCGCTAACAGTGTATTGCGGAAAGTAAGTTTAAATATTTTGAACGTACAAATCAATTGAACATTATTCAATGAAATATTTCAGTAAGAACATTCGCTTCCTTCGCCAGCAGGCAGGACTATCACAAGCCGACATAGAGCGAAAGCTTGAAATCAAGCGTAGTACATGGAATAACTATGAGAGCGGGCTTTCTAAACCATACGTGGAAGCTCTTATTGTTATAGCGAAGTTTTTTGATGTAACAGAAGGAGATTTACTCCATCTTAACCTTTCCAAGAATTCAGCAGACGCCAAGCAACACATCACCAATAGACCGGGATATTCTGATGCCGAACAGATCAATGCAACCACCGTTGAGGATTTACGCAAGACTATAACTGCTATGGAAAAGGTAATAGCATCAGAAGAACGTGTAAAAAAGGAGTTGCAACATCAATTAGAAATTACCGCGCAAAGTTTAGCAGAATGTAAATCACAGCTACAGCAAGTCACTCGAAAGAGTAAGCCACGAAAGTAAATATATAGTACATTACTACTACGCCATTATTGGAATTAAACCGTTTACCGTCAACGATGTATATACACCAAGTAATTTCGAGGTATATACATTGTTGTTTTTTTTATATATCATAGCGGGCAAATGATACCTGCTAGATGAAATTTGATCGTGCGTTATTAGAAGTTGTGGCAACATACCTGATGGAAAAATTCGAAGAGATAAATTCAGAAGGTTACCCGGCAACGAATCCTGCCGACTGGCTTACCGGATTTTTCCGGTATACTTTGAATGAAGATATACAATTGTTCGCTGAATTTATACGCCAGCATCAAGAAGGTGACTATATACTTAATGAATTACGAAAGGGCATTGTCAAACCGTGGGTATATTATGATCGCAGAACTGTGTTGAACGATGTACATCTGTTTCTGGTAAAGCTCAACGCGGAGAACACTTCCTTTTAATCCAATTATTTCTTTTTAACCATAAACCTACTACTTATGAAAAGTACAATTACTGTTGTTCTGTTAGTTCTTATACTAACCGGTTGTTCGGATACACGGGTAAA
>CBIHOZ010000230.1:0-9571 GCA_966211525.1 uncultured Chitinophaga sp.
GCATTCTGTACTTCAAGCACCTGCTGCATCATATAGCTGGTAGCACCTCCGGGTACATCTTCGTCTGCAAAGATGATACGGTTTGTTTTCTTCACCGACTCAACGATACGATGATGAATATCGAATGGCAGCAACGTCTGCACGTCAATCACCTCGCATGATATTCCGAATTGTTCCAGGTCTTCTGCAGCTTCCATTACCACGCGGCACATTGAACCATACGTTACAATAGTTACATCAGAGCCTTCTTTCAAAACTTCGGGTACACCGAGCGGCACGTTGAATTCGCCTATATTATCCGGTATTCTTTCTTTTAAACGATAGCCGTTGAGACACTCAACGATAATAGCTGCGTCATCCGACTTCAACATAGTGTTATAGAAACCGGCAGCCTGCGTCATGTTGCGCGGAGTAAGTATATATATACCGCGTAAGCTTTGCAGCATCATGCCAATCTGCGAACCTGCGTGCCATACACCTTCCAAACGGTGACCGCGTGTACGAACAATTAACGGAGCTTTTTGTCCACCTTTCGTTCTATACTGCAAACACGCCAGATCGTCTGACAATGTAGGTAATGCATAAATGAGATAGTCGAGATACTGCATCTCCGCTATAGGTCGCAAGCCGCGCAACGCAGCTCCTATACCTTGCCCGATGATGGTACATTCACGAATGCCTGTATCCGTTACACGCAACTCGCCATGCTTGGCTTGTAAACCGGCAAAGCCCTGGTTCACATCGCCTATTTTACCTACATCTTCACCGAAGGCTATCACCAGCGGATCGCGTGTCAGTGCTTCATCGAAGCATGCCTGTAGTACTTCTCTTCCGTCTACAATGGAAGAGCTCTCACTATATTGAGGTGGTATAATTTCAACCTTCAATGCAGCGTCATCGGATGTACTATATAAATGGGAGCTATAGCGATTATAGTTATCGCTCTCCGCAGCACGCAGCCACGCGATTATTTCAGTTTTTGCTTCATGATCTTCATCACGGAAATAGCGAAGCGCTTTACGCGCAGCCTTCATCGTATCCAGACGTGTAGCATTGATCGTAGTGTTTAGTTCATTACGAAGTGTCTCAATATCTTCACTGCGGCTGCTCAGCTTCTGTGCTTTCTCCAATATAGCGGTAACGATGCTCTGATCTTTGCGCACATCTTCTGTAAATGCTTTCCACGCACGATCTCTTGCCTGCTTCGCAGACTGTTTCGCTTCTTTCTCAATAGCATCTACTTCTTCCGGCAACACCATTACTTCGTGAATGATCCACTCGCGCATCTTGCGAATGCAATCATGTTCGGCTTCCCATGTGAGTCTCTCTTTTGATTTATAGCGCTCGTGCGATCCGGAAGTAGAGTGTCCTTGTGGTTGTGTTAATTCTTCAACGTGCAGCAATACCGGCACATGCTCTTCGCGGCAGATCTTTTCTGCTTTCTGGTATACCTCGAGCAGACCGGGATAATCCCAGCCTTTGGCTAATATAATTTCAAAACCTTTCTCGGTAGCAGTGCGCTGTAAACCTGCGAGTGCTTTCGATATACTGGCTTTGGTGGTGTGATATTCAGCGGGTACAGATATACCATAGCCATCGTCCCACACCGAAGTAAGCATCGGTACTTGTAATACACCGGCAGCGTTGATCGCTTCAAAGAACATACCTTCCGAAGTGGACGCATTACCAATGGTACCGAAAGCAATTTCATTACCGTTCACTGAAAAATTAGTATACTCTTTCAGCGCAGGGTTATTACGGTATAGCTTGGAAGCATACGCAAGACCAAGCAGTCGTGGCATTTGCCCCGCTGTTGGCGATATATCAGCGCTACTGTTCTTCAGCTCACTGAGATTTTTAAATTTACCATGCTCATCGAGTGTTCGGGTACCGAAGTGGCCCGTCATCAAACGACCTGCAGTAGAAGGATCTGCTTCGAGATCTGTATGCGCATAGAGCTGCGCGAAAAATTGCTGCACGGTAAGTTCACCAATCGCAAACATAAAGGTTTGATCACGATAGTAACCTGAACGAAAATCTCCGTTGCGAAAAACTTTCGCCATAGCAATCTGCGCCACTTCCTTACCATCGCCGAAAATGCCGAACTTGGCTTTACCCATGAACACTTCTTTACGGCCGATGATACTGGCTTCCCTGCTTTCTACTGCGAGACGATAATCTGAAAGTATATCTTTCACTTTCGTCTGCGAGAATTTTGTCTTTGCTTCTTTTAATGCGCTCAAAATAATCCGGGATTAGGTGAAACCTGTGAGTTCAAAAATAGGGAATAGTTTTACCTTTCAAAAGCACCAACGATTGCAGTACTCTATTTTACAAACCGGGCTTACAAATTTTATTTCGGAAAAACTCATTCACCGGAATTTTACATGAATGATCGTTTACTTTACAACAAATTATTTCGAATAAAAATCATCTTCCATTCTCTCCTTTTTCATACTTGATGCAACTGTATATTTGCAGCACTCATTAACAACCTTATACAAATTATGATCATTGGCGTACCGAAGGAAATCAAGAACAATGAAAACCGTGTTGCCCTCACCCCTGCAGGAACGCAGGAGCTGGTAAAGCGCGGACACTCTGTGCAGGTTCAGAAATCAGCAGGAAACGGAAGCGGCTTTCTGGATGAAGATTATCAGAAGGCTGGCGCAACATTGATAGACAATGCCGCCGAGATTTTCCACAACGCTGAGATGATCATGAAAGTAAAGGAACCGATCGAGCAGGAATATAAACTTATTAAAAAAGACCAGCTTGTTTTTACATACTTCCACTTCGCATCGTACGAGCCGCTTACCAAAGCCATGATCGAAAGTGGTGCAACGTGCCTCGCATACGAAACGGTTGAACGCAATGACGGAAGTTTACCGCTGCTTATACCCATGTCGGAAGTAGCGGGAAGAATGTCGATACAGGAAGGTGCCAAGTACCTGGAGAAGCCGTTGAAAGGAAGAGGTATATTATTGGGAGGCGTACCGGGCGTTAAGCCTGCCAAAGTATTGGTGCTGGGCGGTGGTGTTGTAGGTACGAATGCTGCAAAGATTGCGGCAGGTATGGGTGCCGATGTAACAATACTTGATCTTAACCTGACGCGTCTTCGTTACCTCGATGATGTTATGCCGAAGAACGTTCACACCATGGTATCAAACGAATATAGCATTCGTGAACTGATCAAAGATTCTGATCTTATTATAGGTGGTGTATTGGTGCCGGGCGCAAAAGCTCCGAAACTGATCACGCGCGATATGTTAAAGACTATGCGTCCGGGAACAGTACTCGTGGATGTCGCGGTTGACCAGGGAGGATGTATCGAAACGTGTCGTCCTACTACACACGAAGATCCTACGTTCATCATCGATGATGTAGTACATTATTGCGTAGCCAACATGCCCGGTGCAGTACCCTATACATCAACACTGGCGCTCACAAACGCTACACTTCCGTATGCTATACGGTTAGCAGGCCAGGGTTGGAAGAAGGCATGTCAGGACAGCCTGGAGCTGCGTCTTGGGTTAAATGTTATCCAGGGAGAAGTAGTATATAAAGCGGTAGCCGATGCCTTTAACCTGCCGTATACTGACGTTAAGAAGTTTTTATAACCAGGCATAGCCTGTTGAATATAAAGCCGCGGGCCTACGAATACCCGCGGCTTTTGTTTTAGAACGCGTTAACTTGTTGATAACTTAAAGTAAATTCTGAAGTAACCCTCACTTGGACTATCGCGTTTCTTATTCTATTTTTAGCGCCAAATAAACTCCGAACTACTCGGCATGGAAATATTCGCCCACGCGGAAACCTGGCTCGCCTTGTTAACGCTTACGTTTTTTGAAGTCGTATTAGGTATTGATAACATCATCTTTATTTCCATTGTTGCCAATCGCCTTCCGGTAGAAATCCGGGCCCGTACCCGTAACTTAGGTTTGATCCTCGCACTCGTGGTGCGTATCATCCTGTTGCTTGGTATCACCTGGGTTATATCGTTCAAAGAGCCTTTGTTCCATCTTTCCGACATCATCGGAAACAAGCTGGTGCATATGTTCAGTGATCACGATCATCCTTTCAGTGGTCGCGACCTCATCCTGATGTTTGGTGGTCTGTTCCTGATCGCGAAGAGTACACGCGAGATCAACCATGAAATGGAAGGTGAAGACGAACTTGACCAGGAAACAAAAGGTAAAGTCAATGTTACCGGTATCATTGTGCAGATCATTCTGCTTGACATAATCTTCTCGTTCGACTCGATTCTTACTGCGGTGGGGCTTACCAACCACGTTATCATTATGATTACGGCCGTAATTATATCCATCGGTATCATGATGATATTCTCCGGAGCCATCAGCGATTTTATCAACCGTCACCCTTCCATGGAAGTACTCGCTTTGGGATTTCTGATCCTGATCGGTTTCATGCTGTTCCTGGAAGGACTTGAATACGAAATACCGAAAGGCTATATATACTTTGCTGTAGCGTTCTCGTTGCTGATCGAGATGGTGAATATACGGGTGCGTAATAATCGCAAAAAAGCAAAAGAGGAATTCCATGAATAGTGACGAACAATTACGTTATCCCATCGGCAGATTTACTGCCAATGATTCCTATACCTTAGAAGAAGTAAAGGCTAACATAAAACGGATCGAACTTGTACCTGCAAGCATAGAAGCACTTGCCGACAAGCTTACGGTGAAGCAACTGGACACTCCGTATCGCGAAGGCGGCTGGACTGCCAGACAAGTATTGCATCACGTATCGGACAGTCACATGAACGCCTATATCCGCATCAAGTGGACTTTAACGGAAGAGACTCCTACTATTAAAGCATACGATGAGAAATTATGGGCAGATACGTTTGAAACGACAGCTGATCCTGCGATCTCATTGGCTTTATTAAAAGCTCTTCATGCTAAATGGACTGTATTGCTTAACGGTATTTCGAAAGAACAACTGGCAAGACAGTTCTATCATCCTGACTCAAAGAAACATGTACGGATCGACCAGGCTATTGCGAGCTACGCATGGCATGGAGAACATCACTTGGGACACTTGAAAATTGTAGCCGGCAAATAACAATACCTTGTCGAGTTATCAACCACCATTCTTTCTTTTTAACGCTCACCTCGAAACTATATATCCTGCGCTGCTGAGGCGGGTACCGTTGCAGGCGTATACACGCGAACGCATTGCTACACCTGACCACGATTTTCTTGATCTCGATTGGATTAAACAAGATGCCGGACGATTGGTCATCATCTCGCATGGCCTCGAGGGTAATTCTCAACGAAGCTATATCAAGGGCATGGCGAGAATGTGTCTGGCCAGTAACTTTGATGTACTTACCTGGAATTATCGCGGCTGCAGCGAAGAGATGAATCGTGAGCTACGCTTCTATCACAGCGGTGCCACCGACGATGTTGGTGTAGTTGTTAATCATGCTATTGCCTGCGGATATACCAACATTACGCTGATCGGGTTCAGTCTCGGAGGCAACCTTACACTGAAATATATAGGAGAACAGCAACCTCCGAAAGAAGTAAAGAAGGCCGTAACTTTTTCTGTACCGCTCGATCTGCATTCAAGCTGCATTCAGATATCACGTCCATCCAACCGGATATACTCCGAACGTTTTCTGAAAAGTCTGAAGAAGAAAATTATTACCAAGGCAGTCTTTCGTAAAGAGCTTGACATTAAAGGTATAGATGCCATTGCATCGCTCATAGAATTTGACGATCACTTTACCGCGCCCATTCACGGTTTTAAGAATGCTGTTGATTACTATATGCAAAGCAGTTCGCTGCAGTTTCTTACCCGCATTACGATTCCGACTCTCATCATCAACGCACAGAACGATCCGTTCCTGAGTAAAGATTGTTACCCGACAGCAACACTTCACGATCATCCTTTTGTAAGATTTGAAAGTCCTGCATACGGAGGACATGTTGGCTTCGCTCAATTCAATAAAAATGGATTATATTGGAGTGAAGAGCGTGCGATGGAATTTATAAACGCTTAACTTGCTGGCTGTACTTACTCCGGCAAGTCATTAACTGTATGCATCACCTTTCAAAGCCCCTATATTTATGATCGAACGATACAGCCTCACCGCTACACCCGAAAAGATCAGCGAAAGGTTTTCGGTAGATATACCTGAGTTATTCAAGCCGCGCTACAACGCTTGCCCTACACAACTGATGCCCGTGATTACGTCAGCATCGCCACAAGGTATTTCTACGTTTTACTGGGGAACATCACCGGAGTGGTCCAAGAATAAATCATTAAGCGAGAAGATCATCAACACACCTGTTGAATATATAGCGGAGAAACCTGCTATAAAAAGAGCCATGATGACAACGCGGTGCATCATTCCGGCGGATGGATTTTATGCATGGAAGAAAGCCGGAAAGAAAACATTTATACCCTATCGTTTCATTTGCACGGATCAGGAGATCTGCTCCTTTGCCGGACTGTGGGAGGAATATGAAGACACCGATGGTAACGAGTTTCACACTTTTACCATGGTAACGTTACGCGCCAACAAAATGATTGCATCTATCTACGATCGCATGCCGGTAATACTCAGCAAAAAAGAAGAAAGTATCTGGTTGAATAACGAAAGCACAGAGGACGACCTCACCGCTATATTAAATGCGTATCCCGGCGAACGAATGAATCTATACTCTGTATCACCGCGCATCAGCGATGCGAAAGCAGATGTACCTTCGCTGATTATACCTGCACCGGCTTCTGATCAATTCGGAAATCTGACGCTCTTTGACTGATCCTAGAATCCGTCATCATCGTCTTTCTTCTCTTCCTCTACCGGTTCTTCCTGCGCAGGCTCATCCTTCTTCTTCCTGGATTTCTTTTCCTTTTTCTTCTTGGCAGGTTTTTCTTCCGTAGCAGCATCGTTGCCAGCCGGCTCTTCGGTTGATTTCTTTTTCTTTCTGCGGAACAGACCTTTCTTCTCCGGCTGAGCTTCTTCCGTTACAACAGGTTTCTGTTGTTCATCTTCATCAACATAATCGAAGTCATCAGCTTTTGGCTCCGGTACAACTTGCGTGGCTGTAGAGTCAGCAGGCTCTTCTTTCTTTTTCTTCTTGAACAGGTTCTTGAAGAATCCGAAGAAACCTTTCTTCTTTGCTTTGGCCGCTTGCTCTTTTTGCTCGGCTTGTCCCTGTTTGGCAAGACGTACATCCGGTAACACGAGGTAATCACGCAGGTACCACATATAGTTATCCTGCTCTACGTTGAATGTAACTTCGGTTACAATATACCGTGGAGTCTTCGGCACATATTTACCCGTAGCAGGGTCATAGATAAGACTATCCGGAAAGTCGTATTTCAGTACACGAACTTCCTTGTCTTTGCTGATCATGTAGACGCTGTCTTCTTCAACAGCCGCAGTGTCGCGCTCTACATCTTCAATATAAATACTATCAATAACCGAACGCGCTGCGAGGTCGAGTTCAGCACCCGGCACTACACCATCCTCGCCATCCATCCCTGCTTCAGGATTGAGAGAATCCGGCAACGTAACATATACCGGCTTCATCTCCACCGTCTGCATGCTTCGTATCTTTTTACGATACGAGGTTGGCTCGGCTATGAGATACTTGTTTTTACTGGCAGTGAATACTTTAGGAGTTGAGTCTTCCTGGAAATAGCTGAACTTTTTACGAAGTTCGTTCTTATCGTAAATAAAGGCGCTCTGGTACGCAGGGCATATCATGCGCTGGGTACAGGCACTTAAAAGCAGGCAAGCACAAACAAATACAAAAAATGCCCTCAGCATGAACCGGGTAATTCAAACAAAAATAAGGATTTTAGTGGGAACTGAATCTTAATACGCATGAATTATCACGTTTTGAAAGTTATTCTTGCAGTTATAACGGCAGAAGGTCGTTTTTAGTGGAACGAGCTCCGAAAAAGTGCGCGATTTTTCAGTAAAATCTATACATCTGTACGAAACTCCTCCAAAAGTAGCAGCTTGTTTCTACACTCCTTCCAATCTTTGGTTTACCTAATCTTCTCTAGCCATGGAATCAAATCAAACCCTCGCCCTGGAAATCACGGACGAAAGCAACAGTAAAACGGACATCGACATTGCTGATGTTACCAAAGTGCTCGTCCTTTCCATTCTTTCATTCGGACTGTATAGCATCTGGTGGAAAATGCAATGGATGTGAAAGCAACACATCGGTAAAGACGTACTACCAACTTGTTACGGTTTTCCTTTTGACTTTGCCAGAGTCGCGCGGGCATATAGGGCAAACTATAGCTGCGCCTGATAATACCAGGCATCTCCTATAGTATCAAAATAATCACCTGACATCATTTTAATACATCTACACGGGAGCAATCCAAAAATCAAGGCTTATCAATGCGCTGTTTTTAATCTTGATAGTAACCTAATCCTTAACCAACCATGGAATCAAATCAGATCCTTGACCTCAACATTACTGACGAAAGCAGTAGTGGTAAAATTGACATTGAACTTGTTGACGGCACCAAAGTACTTATCCTGTCTTTAGTTTCATTTGGCCTATACGGCATCTGGTGGATCTATAAATCGTGGCGTTTCTTCAAAGAGAAAGACGGCCTTGACATTATGCCCGTAGCACGCGCTATATTTTCGATCTTCTTTCTTTACTCTTTGTTTGAAAACATACAACACTACGCCAGGTCCAACGGATATCAGAAAACTTACTCCAGCGGAGCGCTCTTTGCCGGGCAGTTAATTTTCAGTCTTGCATCCCGACTGCCTGAGCCTTACTGGCTGGTGTCCATCATATCATCATTCTTTATACTCGCACCGGCAAACGCATTGAATTTTGCGATTGCCAATTCAGAGCAGTACAATGCAACTACCGTATCGGGTTTTAACGGACGACAGATTGCCGTGCTGGTTATCGGTGGTATCTTCTGGATGCTCGTGCTGGCAGGCTTATTCCTGGCGCCTGAAACCGGCTACTAAGCTAAGTCTCATTCTAAATCACTAACAACTATAAGCAACTGAAGCTGTTCAGGGCTATATCTATACTATAGATGCCTCAGAACAACTTCAGTTGATCTTGTACCGGGTCGCGCTTTTCCCTTACAATCACTTCTCCAAAGTTAGAGAGCGATATACCCAATAACCGTACTTTCTTATTATTCAGATCGGCTGCTGCCAAAAGCTGTTGCGCAGTAGCGGCAATCGTATCTTTATCGTTAACACCCTGAAGAAACGACTGACTCCGGGTGATAATCTTGAAGTCGCTATATTTTACTTTTACTGTAATGGTTCGTCCCTTGAGAGTATAGTGATGCAGACGTTTACTCACGGTGATAGCAAGCTTGTCCAGCTCGGTATACATTTCCTCCAGTGTGGTAAGATCGTACGCAAAGGTGTCCTCTGCTCCTACCGATTTTGTTTTGCGATGCGGCTGCACTTCACGATCATCCTGTCCGCGTACAATCTTGTAGAAGAAGCGTCCGGTCTTACCAAAGTGTTTTACGAGTTCGTGTTCGGTTAATTTTTTAAGATCAGCCCCTGTATGCAAGCCCATCGCTTTCA
>CBIHOZ010000231.1:0-9477 GCA_966211525.1 uncultured Chitinophaga sp.
CTGTTCCATCGTTCAAGAGAATACTTCCCTCACTCCAACCAATGTTATCGGCAAGCACAGCCTTATATGCCTTATCCGCCCCCTGACTATATGTCTCCAAATATGAGACTAACAAAAATATAGTAAATAATACTGACAGTATATTGACTATTTTACTATTCGCTTTCATTTATACGGATATACTTTTTTGGGATTGCTAAATAATGTTTCGAGTCACCTAAATTCGTCCTTCTCTGGATAATTTAGTTCAGGAAAGTACCCAGTACTTCGCCTGCTTTACTATACGCTTCTACAATGCGCAATCCCATTTCAAAATCTCCACCATTTCCATTTTTGCCACGGACATCAAACAACCGAATTTTTGCCAATGCTTTACTCCGATCATCAGATTCAACAATCCAAACCTCCGCATCTATTGATGCAGCGCGGTATAGCATTCCCGTATTCCATCCTATGTCGGTACGCTTTGTTTTTAAAATAAGTATGTATTTATTATTCTCGTCATGTGATTTGATGTGGCTAATCTTGTAAAATGAATTACGAAAAGCGCTTTCATAATACAGTTTGCGATTTGAATACCAATATCTCTTCCACTCTTCTCCTTTACCTGATTTCTTTTCATTCCAATTTATAATTCTTTGTGCAACAAATGTTTCCTCAGGGGTGTCCTTTCCAATAATCATACTATCATAAACAAATTCAATATTCATAAAAGCTATGGTATCGAGTATTTTTAAGTCACCTTCCACCAGCATAACCGGTAAGGGTTTTACATACTTCTTATGATCACTATCTCTTTTGGCCATTTTTTGTGCTATACTGGTAAATGATAATAATATCATCCAAATGATAAAGAATTTGCTCATAAAATCTGCATTAATAATTAGCGATCGAATTCATATCTATTGATCGTTTTGACAATCTTCATGATAGAACAACCGTTCTTAGTAATTATATATATACTATTTAGTCTTTTGTGTTCTCTTAACACACGTCCTCAAGCCCCGTAATCCATAGCCAGGAATTCTACCCCAGCAATACCTCATGAAATCATTGCGCCTACTCCAGGCTGCTTTGGGATTTGAAGTAATCACTCCGTGCTTTCCGGCCATTTCTCTTTCCACTCCTGAGGCCATCTTCTGTCAGTTCTTAATTTTCTACTTATATACATATATGGCAATTTTAAAACGCGATTCTTCTTTCTAAGCATTACATAATTCTCATTCGGGATTTTTTCAATTCGATCTCCGACTTCTGCACTATCCTTTAGCTCATTGCAAAGAATTGCAACTTCAATAACTTTACCTTCGTCAGTTTTGATCGTTAAGATCGTAGTTCTTTTTACAGACTTATTTGTAATGATTCCGCTGTATCCCCTTCTGATTTTGTCTATATCAATATCAGGACGCATTCCGAAATCAATTATCCAAATAATAAAAGCCAACGGGACGCCAAAGAAAACTATCGGGAATAGATATTTTTCTCTCATTTCCTAAACTAACCCTTCGTGATTAACTATAACTCAATTTATCGATCACTAGTATATTTCTTTAATCCATACCTTATTCAAATATATTGGCAACCGTAGAGGCAAGTACGAATAACTACATACTGGCAATACCATTTCCTCTTCACTGTCATGCCCTGTCTGAAATAAGTAAATAAGCTATTGGGATTTAGAATTTAATAAACTCTTCTCAGGATAAATTATCATCGGGTTCGGTTGCTCAAGCCCCTCAATCTTAAAATACATTAATTCCGGTTTTGCTGTTTCAAAATCATATACATATATAAATCGTAGACTATCACAGTTCAAGAAATACTCATAGATATATGCAGTCTGCGACTTCCCATTGTTCAGCATTGTAAAAAAGTCAACAAATTTACCTTGCTTTCTTTCCATATCACAGTGAGACACTAATGTATCAATGAACGGCTTGACCTGTTCACGAGGGAAGTACTTTTGAGGGAACTGCCCAATAACTTCTGGCTTTGAAAGGTTATTCATTATGGAATCGGCATTTGCTTTTGCCAGTTCAAGCTTTTGCATTTTTTCTTTGACACTACATTGGCCAAAGAATATAATGACCAATATAAACACTAACGACAATTTAGACATTCTCATTTATTTATAGACTAGCTCTTAGTATTAAAGAACTCACCCATATGAATGATAAAACCAACACAAATAAAATTGACAATAATCCCATATAGTTGTAATTTCTTTGTCTTAATGAAAGTCTGAATAATAATATTATATCGAAAATAAGACCATAAAGAAAAGTTACTTGAAAACCATTTTTTCTTAAAATCCCTTTGATTCTATATATCACATAATTAGCCGCCAGTACGATAGCACAATTAATAAATATTAAGTACACCATAAACTTTTTATCAATATATATACATATACCAATCGTTTCATCACGCACTATGTTGCGAGGACGATGTTCTTACCAACTCGTTATTACATAACTAGCCTAGTTAATCTTGCAACCATAAAACAGATGATGAACCGTATCCTTCTCATTTCTAATTACGGTAAGATCTAGACTTTGAGAGTGTTTAACTAAGCTGTCACCAGGCTTTAGGTATTCGTAAAAGTCGGTTCCTTCGAAAAAGAACATCTCACTTATTATTGTGTCTCGTTCAACTAAGCATTTTATAGTACGAACATTCCGCGCTTTTTCATCACGATATTTCATTATCAAAACACCTAGCAATTCTTCGCTTTTAATTTGGGTTTGTGTCTCACATCTTTGCTTGTTTATAGAATAGTCAAGTAAAGAAAATCTATCTCTTAAGAAAACCCAGATCAAAACGAAAATGATCGCGGGAACAATGACCCTGTACCATCTATTTTGCAAAAAATCATTAAGTGTCATTGTATCGCATTATTTAGGACTTTCAATCATGTGCAACAGTGATTCCAATGACATTCAATTCCGGCTCATCAATTGAAAAAAATTGTTTTTGATTTATATGCCACCAAATTAGTCGCCAGTGCTCAGTTAAGAATCATTAAGTAATGTCATCTAGACTAGGTATTTACTGGTTCTCTTTTTCGCACGCGTAGTACAAATGATGGACTTTCCTTTTACCATCTCTTATTAGTTTAATCTGAAGGCTTCCCTTGTCTTTGATCAAACTATCACCTGGCTCTAAATATTCATAAAAGTCTGTAGCCTCGTAATAAAACATTTCACTATTGATTGTATCCTTTCCTACCAACACCTTCAATGTTCTAAGATCACGCGCTTTCTTATCGTCATATTTCAAGATAAGTAGACCTTTCAACATTTGATCATTGACTTTTTTTTCAAAGCTACATCTACGTTCATTTACTACATATCCATGCATTGGTAAATGAGGTTTTAAAAAAAACCAAAAACCAAAAAATATTATTCCAGGTATAACTATACGATACCATTTATTCGTTTGAGTGTCGTCCAATTTCATTCACAGTTAATCATCTAAGTACACCATAACACCATCCCTAATCACAGTAAAAGTCGGTCCCCAAAAAAGAAAATCTCACTTAGTATTGTATCTCTTATCCTTCACTCCATTTTAAAGTTTGATTTTTGATCTCACTTTTTCAGTTAGAATAATACTCCGTAATTTCCTCCTTCCTTGTTATTTTTTATGAAGGTCGTGCTCACCAATTTTTTTAAACTGACCATCAACTTTCCGAAATATATCCACAACAAAACTCCCTCTATCCTTAGACAGGGAATCCCCAACCTCACAGTTACGTTTGAGCTTTATACCTCTATAACTGAAGCTTATCCATTCTCCATCGATCTTGAAGTAAGGCATGTTTTTCTCCCTTGTCTCGTATGCCTCTAAAACACCGCGGACCTGGTATGCTTCTATTTCTCTATTTAAAGAGTATTCACTAAACGAAACAATTCCCACGAGTGCAATGCCAGCAGTCAGCAGCACACCAATCCAAAGTTTTTCTTTTACCTTCATTCTCGTAAAAAAAGATGTCCTTCCGCCTGATATCTGATTAAATCCCATCCGGCCACTGTCTGATAGCAATCCTACTTGCTTTAGGATCACGTGGCTCTTTATTTAACCATATTACGGCCGCCACAATTGACATAACGCATGCAATTGCAAGTAATATTCTTGGACTGTTGTTATTCATGTCTTTGAATACAATTTTATGCATTACCTAGAATTATCATTGTCTTTCCAACACACTTCCGCCACCGAACACAGCATTTATTTTAAAGACTAACTTTTAGTATTAAAGAACTCCACCCCAGACACTTCAATCGAACTCCTTAAGAAAATAAGTACCATTCTTATCTTTCCTGTATACTTTGATTTTTCGTGAACCTTTCTCCTTTACAATAGAATCGCCTACTTGCATATAGGGAACAATCTCCATTTCGTCTATTGTCAACAGATACCAGCCGAAATTGAATTTTACATGGGGATGGCCCCGGTGACCTGGCCTGTATTCTATTTCATAAACCCGGGATCTATACTCCAAATCAACAAAAGCATCATCTGCGATAAAAGCTGGATAAATAATAAATATACATGTACCTATTATGAGCCATATACCTACAATCCAATAACCGAATCTAAATATTTTAGCTAAGAAATGATTCTTAATTATTCTCATACTCTATTTTGACGTTTTGGGAACAAAAGGAGTCCAGCCAAGACGAGTTTCTCCAACAGCATAGGACCCACCAAGCGCAACACCAACTCCTATGGTCCCGCCAATTAATGAAGGTTTGTGAACCGAATCATTCCAGTCGGCATAACCTGCAGTTATACTCCCCCCACCTCCAAGCCACCAAGCTCCAAACTTTGAATACGCGCCACCCGGATCACCACTACTTACAGGGTTGTTACCCATCCCTATATAGGATGACCAATATTGACCTGCGGGGTCTGTCGCTGTCCATCTTCCTATAACCGGATCATACTCTCTCAGCTCAAAATGATTCCAACCTGTTTCTAAATCTTTCTCAGCAAACTGCCCTTGATAGCTATACCTATATATACTTTCATCCGTCTTTTGCTCCCTCATTACATCGCCCCATGCCCCATAGTTAGTTTATTTCTTCCGCAAAATATTTCTCAATTCAACATCCGAGTTTGTTATAGTTAATTTATAATTATTTGATAAATGGGGTTCCTCTTCTGAAGAATATTCCCAAGTTTTCCTTTTCATTAAATCTTTCGCTACAAAAATAGAATCGTTACATCCGACATAAAGTGTATCATAAAATTCTTTAAGAAAGGAATCATCCTCATAATCCCATAAACCATTATTAGTACGGAAAGAATCAATTACTATAGTTGTTTTCGAATTAACGATTTTAACAATTAATGTATCAACGGATTTCATACCAATACAAAAAGTATAGTCTGATTCGTTACTTAAATAGTATTTATAATACCCCCATCTATCATAGACACAACATGTACAAAGAAAAATAATTAGGCAGTGTATATATTTTTTTAACATAACTATTTTGCTAAGGGATGATATTTTGTAAAACGATTCATATCTCTCGTTGAGTAGTGTGGCTTAAAGTAATCATAAGCTCGACTATTTGCATCAGTCTCGGAATAGAATCCCCTATGAGGACCTCCTAATCCAGTTGCTTGATTTATGCCACTTGGTAATGCATACAATATCATATATGTAAAAATCCCATGCTTACGATATTGAAGTGCGTGTCCCATTTCATGCATAATCCATTCTTTATCTACTTCACCTACATTAATTCCCACAAATGGAAGAGTGTAGCCTACATCTCTGCCTGGGGTGATGGTTACATTTACTCCTTTAAATAAATCATTTGTATCTACACCCCTGGCTTTTCTAATTGCAGCCGCTCTTATCTCATCTGAAGAAGTCGGAATTGCACTACTAGTTGGTGTTTGCATTGGGGCTAATGTCTTTGCTAGGAATTGATCGGTAGCGCGTTGTAGAATTGCATCACCCTCTGCGCTATTAAAGCCTTTCCAAAAACTTCGAGCATCCTCACCAAAGTATGCTTCGTCCCCTACACTAAATCCCCATACTTTCTTACCATAGTCTTCTCCACTCTCATAGATCCCATTCCCTCCGTAGGCAATATTTCTCCACCAAGCGCCGATGCGCGAATAGGCACCATCGGGATCGACAAGGTTTAAAGGGTTATTTCCCATACCTATATATGGAGAGCAATACTGACCTGCCGGGTCTGTGGCTGTCCATCGCCCAATAACAGGGTCGTACTCTCTAAGCCCAAAATGATTCCATCCCGTTTCTAAATCCCTCTCAGCAAACTGCGCTTGGTAATTATACCTATATATAATCTCGTCCGTCTTTTGCTCGCGTAGTACATCGCCCCATGCGGCATAATCCGTAGCCTGTGTCACAAAGGTAGAAGTATGTGCAACACAAAAATCATCAAACCAGACTTTCGTATTCTCACTTCCATTGCTTACCCACGCGTAAATATAGCCAGGTTCGGTTATAGATACATTCATCGCTAACCTTTCGTGCATATCTTTTACTGCACGCTCATCGGGTTCAAAGCCTGCTGCCTCGCTTACTTGCACGCGGTGGCTTGCGATGCTCGCCATCTTACTATTAAACACTATATAGTTTAGAAATGCACGCGGCTGGCTTGCATCAACACCTGCGCCTGTCAAAGCGGGCAATGCCGCCTGAAAAGTTTCCGTTGCTTTGCTAATAGGCATAGCATCTAACCCTTGTATATAGGCAAATGTAGAACCTAGTAACTGCGAGAACACCATGAGTGATATATCTTCGGTATAATCTTCCTTATGCTCATAGCGTGCCCACGTTTCGAGATTTACCTTATCGCCTGCATTTACTTTCAATGCTATAGCAGGACCTATGGACTTATCATGAACATCCATCCCTTGTGTGCCGCTCAACCAGTATAAATACGCTGCCTTCTCAGGTGAGTCTACACGCCCGGCCATCGACTGAGTATGATTCATCTGTACGTCCTTCACTTCCGTTTCGAATATATTCTGGAAGTAATTCATTTCAGTCACACGTGGGTTGGTAAGATCAGCTGTACCATTGTCTTCCATCGTAGCGGTATAGATGTTTACATTTTCACGCACCAGTACGCGTACGTTGCCTAAATGATCGGTGATCTCGTAGGCAGCGCTGCCATCCTGAGCCGGATAATAAGTACCCAGTTTTCCAGAACCGTAGATCGGTACTTCAACCTGTGTAAGAGATGGTTTTTGCTCTTCTGTAGCATAGGCTTTAAACACCAGGTTCTTAACAGAAACCGTTGGTGCACTCAGAATTACGACTAGCTGTGCAGTCTTTGACGCTACTCCAGTTATTTCCAAGCGAACTGCACCATTCTGTAAGAACCGTAATTTATCGCCAACCTTCTCCAGCCTGATCTTATCACCTATATTATAATCGAAGCCCGTTTGAAATGATCCGTTCTTTCGAACGTTTATCTTTGCATAAGGACTTTTATAAAAATTAAAAACGCAATTGCCTATACCTGGTAAATAGAAGCCTATATCCTTCGGTTGAAACATATCTACAACCGTATACTCCATGTAACCATCCTGATTGGCTTCAAGCCGGTTGGCTGCCCAGGCGGTACCGGTAGTGGCACCACTTTCCACCGTTAATGCACCGTTGGTATCAACTAAATTTGTAAGCGAAGACCATTTAATAGGTTGTACGGGATCTGGCAGAACGCCCGCCTGTTCATATATGCTCAGTATATTACCGGAAGCATCGCGTATATACCACGTTGTACGCTTCTCCTGGTAAGCAATTTTGGCAAGGCGGAAGCCGCGATCATCGTATAGATACTCAACGTTTGGAACTGATTTATTAGCATCCATATATACCTTCCGAACTTTGCCGGTTACATCATACTCCACAGATTGATAGGTATTATCTGCCTTATCTTCGTCTGTCATCTGTCCGATAGCATTGTAAGCAAACTTGTCTACATACGTATCTACGTTATCAAGTTTATTGGTGTTTGGCAAATAATTATATCCTAGGTTGTTCTTGTATAGCCCATCCCCATCATACCGTTTCAGGGAGAGAATGTTTCCGTTTGGATCGTAGCTCATTCCCATGAGCCGATAATTATTACCAGCAGACTCGAACATGCGTGTTGTCTTGTTGAAATCAGCATAGTTAGCCTCAAGCAATTGATACTTATCATCATAGGCATATTTATATTGACCATAGTAATCGCCTGCACCTGCGCTATAGGCTTCGTCTGTACGCCACTGTACGGAGGTAATCAATCCATTATATAATACATCCTCTGAAGATGTTGCCACAGGCAGAGCATCTACAGTTTGTACAGTAATCGGGTTACTGGTAATAGCCAGTGCCGTAATTTTAGCATTTGTAACCCTATATCTATATATCCCTGCATCTTCGGCAACCGGGTTTGAAATTATAAATTTATCAGGCTCCTGGCTTTGATTCTTTGAAGTAATATCTGTCCATGTTTTTCCTGATTGCTTCTCCCATACAAAGGTTGTGTTCGCTGTACGGCCGGTGGCAGGAATGTTGAGACTTTGGCCTTCCGGTACAGAAATTCGCATACCGGGATCTGCCAGCTGCGGTGTTGCCACTAGTGCTTTAAAGCCGGATGTATTTACACCTGTATAGAGCGACTCCAGATCAGCGGCATCGAGATAGTTATTCCGCACATATAAATATAGAACTGCCTTTTGCGGAAGTACAGTAAAGTCAGGTATATCGTGTAACTTGTTGCCCTCCATCATGATATAGACTGCCTTTTTTAGATTCAGCAATGAAGCCGGCACGCTGGTAAAGCTGTTATTACTCAAATAGCAATATGTGAGATTTGTCATACTACCTACTGATGCCGGAACAGCACCGGTAAATTTATTCAATGCGATATAGAAACTGGTTGCTTTCGTCCAGCCATCAAATATATCGGGAATCTCACCGGAGAGCTGGTTATTCATCACGTTGAAATACTGAAGTTCTTTCAGGTTACGGTAAGATTCCGGTATATTTCCCGTAAGCTTATTTTCTGTTGCGTTAAATGTCACGAGTTTAGTGAGTAATCCGTAAGAAGGTGGTAACTCACCCGAGAGTTGGTTTTGATTGAAATATAAACTTACCAATTCACTAAGTTCACCTAACGA
Organism: uncultured Chitinophaga sp.; assembly: GCA_966211525.1. GTDB lineage: Bacteria > Bacteroidota > Bacteroidia > Cytophagales > Cyclobacteriaceae > Ohtaekwangia. Next base: position 9,166 of record CBIHOZ010000231.1, read on the forward strand.
TGGAGGCAAAGCCCCTCGCAGTTGGTTTGTGTTTAATGTCAGGGCTTTAAGTTTACGAAGCGTACCTAACGAAGCTGGAATTGTACCGGTAAGTTTGTTTGCACCCAGGTAGAGATTCTCAAGGTTGGTAAAGGATGTGAACCATAGCGGAATTTCACCTGTAAATCCATTCATGCGTAGGTCAAGCGTTACTAGCTGGTAAAGTTTATCCAGCACCGGAATGTCGCCCGTTAATTTATTATAGGAAAGATTTAACAACGTAAGATTGGTTAATGCATTCCACTCTGCAGGTATCGTTCCTGTAAAAGCATT
>CBIHOZ010000232.1:0-9424 GCA_966211525.1 uncultured Chitinophaga sp.
AACTCTTCGATCTCTATAAAGATTGGAACGATAAGATCAATGTCGTATCCCGTAAGGATATTGAAAATCTATATATCAACCACGTACTGCACTCGCTTGGTATAGCGAAAGTAATGGCGTTTAAGCCCGGAGCTTCGGTGCTGGATGTTGGTACGGGCGGAGGCTTTCCTGGTATACCGCTTGCTATACTTTTTCCGGAAACTAATTTTCACCTCGTAGATTCTATTGGTAAAAAAATTACCGTAGTGAAAGGAGTTGCGGAAGGTGTAGGATTAAAAAATGTAAGGGGAGAGCAGATCCGTGCCGAGCAGATAAAAGGACAATATGATTTTATTGTGAGTCGTGCCGTAACACGTATAAAGGAATTTTACGGCTGGATTCACAACAAAACAAAGAAGCAGTCCGTGCACCCGTTGGATAATGGTATACTATATTTAAAAGGTGGCGACCTGGACGAGGAACTCGCAGAGCTCAAAAAAATCCACCAGATTTATGACCTCTCCGACTACTTTACGGAAGAATTTTTCGAAACCAAAAAAGTGGTTTACGTTCCGCTATAGCCATTTTTAGTTGTCTCAATCGCGGCCAGGCCCTATAGAAAACGGTTTCGGCCGTTGTTTAATTAAACTAAAATTCATATCTATGCAGTAGCCCCAAGCTCTGCCGTGAAAAAAATTGTATCCATAGCCTTCATTTTTCTCCTGCTCTTCAATGTGCTGGGGTACTATGGATTGTTCTTCGGGCTGCATTACCAAAACAGGCAGGAGCTCATCCAGCGATTCGATACTGAAAATTATAACGAGCTTGAAACGGTTACGATCAAAGTTCCGCTCGCAGTGCCGTACGCAAACGAGTCGCAGGAATACCAGCGTGTAGATGGAGAATTCGAACACAACGGAGAATTCTATCACATGGTAAAGCAACGCCTGTCCCAAGACACACTATATATAGTATGTGTTAAGGACCAGCAGAGCAAACGCATCAACCAGGCATTGACGGACTATGTAAAAACATTTACCGATAAACCGGTTGATGGAAAAAGTCATACGACTCCATTGCCGTCCTTCATCAAAGAATATTTAGTTGGCACCTATACAATCAAGTCCTCGTCTGAGGGCTGGTCATCGAACGTAAGGCATGAAAGCGCATCCGTTGTATTTATACCGTCTTTCTGCGCCTCCATTATTCATCCTCCTGAAAGAGCTTAATTAAGCTTCTGTTATTCCTTTTACGTTAAGCCTGATTTTATTTAGCAGAGCATCCATTTCCCCGGGATATAGTATATCTCAAGGCGAAACGATTTTCTGTCAACAATAGTCAGATGTCCGCGTAACACCAGGAAGAAGAAATGCTCTTTGTGATTTCTTTCTAATCACATCCTTACAAGGAAACCTTATTACCCAAATACATATATGAAGAAAATCTACCTGCTAATGCTGGGACTTATTCCCACACTCTCTTTTGCACAGAACCTGACGGATGGGTTGATGATGCCCAAGAAAAGTCTTTGTACCGGATTCATGTATATGCATGACCGCTGGACTGACTATTGGGAGGGAGACTTGAAACGTGACAATGGAAACATCGGGCATGTAACGACACAGAGCCTGACGTGGGTCGGTACGTATGGTATAACCAACAAAGTAAATGTTATAGCCATGGTGCCGTATGTAAAGACAAAGGCCAGCCAGGGAACCCTGAGTGGTATGGAAGGTTTGCAGGATCTTTCACTCGGCGTAAAGTATAATTTCTTCGGGAAGAAATTTGAGAAGAGTGCGTTTAACACATTTGCCGTGCTGAATTTCTCGACACCACTGAGTGACTATACGCCTGATTTTTTTCCGCTGGGATTAGGTACACACACCACGAATCTTTCATACCGCCTCACCGCTTACTATAAAATTCAGCAAGGGTGGTTTGTAAATGCATCGGGTGCCTATACATGGCGAAGCAATACAACACTTGATCGCCCCTCGTACTACAACGGAAATGAATTTGTGATGAGCGATGAAGTAAAAATGCCAAACGTATTCGATGTGTTTGTCAGCATGGGCTACCTGAAAGGTCCGCTGCAGGCAGAACTGAACTATATACAACAGAACACATTGGGAGGAGGCGATATCCGCAGACAGGATATGCCGTTTGTTTCCAATCGCATGAACATGATAAAAACAGGTGCACTGGTTATGTACTATTTACCGGCTCCGCGCGGAATGGCTGTCAGAGGCTCGGCACACTATACAGTTGCCGGCCGCAATGCTGGTCAGTCTACAACGCTGATGGCTGGTGTACTCTATACTATTAAATTTGATAAGAACCAGTAATCTATACCTATATATGAAAAACAAGAATATATACATAAGCACATTTTTAACATTTGCATTTGTACTCGGTATAGTGGCCAGCTGTAACAAAGAAATTGAGTTAAGCGAAACACTTACACCGCTGCAACCCGCAAGTCTGGATGAAGATGCCGCTAACTGGACTCCCATCGATGCCAATGCATTTACTATTGAGAAGATCGTAAATGTAGTGGAGAATTCAACTCCTAAAGTTTTCAATCCACCGGCTGATGTGAATTCAGATGCGTACAAAGCCGAGCTGGCAACAATCAAAGATGTACAGAGTAAACTTACCAAAGAGCAAAAAGATATAATCGAGTATTGGAGTGGAGGCGGAGTACTTCGCTGGAACCAAATACTCCGCGGATTGGTGGCACGCTTTAATTTACCACCCGCTCCGAAAGCAGATGATACATACCCGGTGCCGGATGCCGAGAATCCATTTGCTGATCCTAATTTTCCGTTTGCCAATCCTCCGTATGCGGCACGTGCCTATAGCTACGTAAGTGTAGCACAATATGAAGCACTGAAAGCTGCGTGGCACTATATGTACCAGTATAATAGGCCGTCACCCTATAAGAACGATCCCGGTATACAATCGCTCATGCCGCAAACAAATCTTCCTTCATACCCTTCGTCTGATGCCGTGTTATCCGGAGTAACAGCAGAGATGTTAAAATTACTTTTCCCTGCTGCCGTAGAAGAAATTACGTTGAAAGCTGCCGAGCAACGCAATGCAGCATTGTGGTCTGGTAAAGCTTCAACCAGCGATATAACGGCCGGCCTCGCCTTAGGTAAATCCGTAGCAGCATTGTTTGTTACACGTGCACGCGGTGACGGTATGGGTGCAGCCGGTGGTAACAAAGCACTGTGGCAATCATTGGCGGATGGTGCTACTGCAAAAGGTGAAATACCATGGATCAGTCTTGAGACACCAAAGCGTCCTCCGATGCTGCCGGTGTTTGGTAAAGTAAAAGCATGGACTATGACTGCCGATCAGATTACTGCTGGTCGTCCTGCTCCGCCACCTTTAACTTCCTCTGCAGAAATGAAAAAAGAAGTTGACGAAGTAAAATGGTATGCTGATAACCAGACACGCGAACGTCTCGCGATTGTACACAAGTGGGCTGATGGTGCCGGTACCTATACACCTCCGGGACACTGGAATGATATAGCGGCCGAGTATATACGCGATGCAAATTATAGTGAAGTACGAGCAGCGCGAGCCTTTGCCTTGTTGAACATAGCACTGCATGATGCTGCTGTTTGCTGCTGGGAAACGAAATTCTACTATTTCAATCCGCGTCCCTCACAAATGAATACATCCATCAAAACGGGAACGGGTGTACCAAACTTCCCGGCCTTTACTTCGGGTCACTCAACATTCTCGGGTTCAGCAGCAACGGTACTTTCATACTTGTTTCCGGAGCATACAGATTATTTCCATAGTGAAGCAAATGAAGCATCATCATCCAGACTATATGCAGGTATACATTACCGCTCGGATGTAGAAGTAGGTTTACAGCAAGGCAAGAACGTTGGCGGCTTTGCCGTTGCGTTTGCACAAAACGATGGTGCCAACTAAAATATGAGTAACAGATAAAGTATATATAAAGATTTTTGATTTGGGCTAGATCCGGGAGGTGTTCGCTCCGCCCCCGGATTTTTTTCTCTCTATGAAAGTTAAGATATCTCTATATTGATTGGGTTGATAATTATAGTGCCCGGTATATATGCACAGGTTGGATTCAACGGCAGCGCCCCGATCGGGGAGTGTGGTCGCCTGACGGACGCGGTGAATTGTTCGATCGGGATAAAATTTAGATATAGTTAGTCAGTATTTATAAAGATTTTTTTCGCTCCAACGAGGTAATCCGGATAAGGTGAATGTCATACAGCCTTTCCGGATTTACTTTTTTTAGACCCTTCTACTTATATACTATATGTGAAATTTTACTTGTCTGTTTCCGCTACAACGGCATCCGGGTTCTCCAATAGCCTGCGTTCCTCAGGTGTCAGGTGCAGATCTTCTGTAATGGTAGCAAGTGTCGGGCGCAGTAAGTAGAATACTACCGCTATAAATACCGGTATCAACAATAGGTAATAGTTACCCGTCATAAAAAATACAATAGTCGCGAGTAGTCCCGGTAATTCAAGACAAGCCGAACGCATCAGCAGTACACCAAGGTACTTGGGCATCTTCTTTTGCAGCGATAGCGAACGATCGATTTTAGACAGCTGGAAATTATACAGGAAGTGTGCTGCAGAAAATCCGACAATAACAACGGCAACCAGCGTGTAGGTAAAGAGTTGTGCGTTTTCGTCAGCGCTTGTTGCCATTTTACCAAAGTATACCAGGGCAAAAATAACAGCGGTGAACAGGAGCATAATGCCGGCCTGTGCAAAGTATACCAGGTTCAGTTGGGTGAAGTATTGTTTGGAGGTAAAGGTTTTGCTCATGGGTATAGACGTTATTACAAGTTACGAACGATCAGGCTCTCCATCTGTTTGAAAGTTTTTTCTTTGAGAGCCGGTATATCTGCACTGGTTAATCCGGCAGTTTCAATTTCATCACCTACATAGATTCGTATTTTTCCGGGGCGCAGGTTAATAGTGCTCGGAGGCATCAGTCGGCCGGCTCCGATCACTACCATCGGAAGTATAGGTTGTTGTGTGTCGATGGCTATACGGAACGCACCATCATGAAATGGCTGCAACACTTCTTTCGAACGGTTCTGTGTTCCTTCTGCGAAGATCAGAATGGAAATGCCTTGTCTCAAAAATTGTTTGAGACGATCTATACTCTTCTTTCGACTCTCGGGACTTGATCGATCTACAATGATGGTTGCTGCTTTGGCGATCCACCCGAACACCGGAATTTTTAACAGCTCTTTTTTAGCAAGCGGTCTGAATTGCCCCGGAATGATCATGCGTATCCCCGGAATATCCAGGAACGAAGTATGGTTGCTGACATAGATATATGATTTTCCTTTTATGAATTTTTCGCGACCATGGAATTCGTAGCGAATAAAGGTGAGGATGCTGAACGTCCACGACCAGAGCCATAAAAAGAAATAGCCAATGTTGCCGAAGCGCTGGCCCAGCATAAACGGTATCAGAAAGCCGGGTAAATACAGTATCATAAAAACGGTGACCACAAGGAATACCCACACTTTGAAGAGGGTGAGAAGAATGGTCTGTACAATTTTCAAGATGATGCTATTAAAACTTTCCGCGAAAATTCTGAAAGTTAAGAGAAGATGCAAGAACAAAAAAGCCAGCGGTTTAAGGCTGGCTTTTCGGAATGAATATGAATAAACTTATAACACTACGAGATCAGGAATTTGGTAACGCCTGGTGTTGCGATAGGATAAAATCCGTTGGCATCCGGCTTAACAGGAGGTTGAGCATCCCATGCAAATGTGGAAGGCATAATGTTGATACCCGAGTTGAGCGCCTTGTCCCAATCAATAACTTCACCGGTATAGGTTGCGAGGCGTCCCATAATAGCGGTCATGGTAGACTTCGCACCATTCTCGGCATCAGCAAATTTATACTCACCTTTTGCTACGGCAGCAAACAACTCATCGTGTTCAGTCTGATACGGGTTGTTCTCGCCTTTATTATCATACTTGTATAACGTTTTGCCTTTGCTGTTGATCTCGGCGGCACCGCATTTAACTGAACCTTTTGTGCCGATCAGAAGCTCATCAACTTTAGCATACGTGCCTTTGATGTGGCGACACTGGCTGTTCAATATAGTGCCATCGGCATATTGAAATTCAACATAGTGGTGATCGAATATCTCTCCGTATTCTTTTCCGGTACGCACCTGGCGGCCACCCATACCTTGTGCTTTAACAGGGTAGGCACCTTTGAACCAGTTTACCACATCGATGTTATGTATATGTTGCTCGTTGATGTGATCGCCACAAAGCCAGTTGAAGTAATACCAGTTACGCATCTGGTATTCCATTTCCGTTTGTCCGGGCTGGCGCATCTTTACCCATACACCATCGTTATTCCACCACGCTTGTGCAGACGTGATTTCTCCAATCATGCCGTCTTGCACACGCTTATATAGTTCTCGGTATGAATTCTGATAGTGACGCTGTAAACCTACAACCACATTCAATTTTTTAGTTTTTGCTTCTGCTGCAGCAGCCAATACTTTTTGTACACCGGCAGGATCAGTCGCTACAGGTTTCTCCATAAACACATGTTTACCTTGCTTAACAGCCTCAGCAAAATGTATCGGACGGAATCCCGGAGGTGTTGCCAATATCACAACGTCTGCCAGCGGTATAGCTTTTTTATAGGCATCAAAACCTACAAACTTGGTTTCTTCGGTTACCGTAATTTTTGATTTTACATTTCCTTCTTCCGAGTTCTCATCGGTTAATGCACTGAAGCAGTCATCCAGGCGATCGCGGAATGCATCAGCCATTGCTACAAGCTTTACATTTTGTTTAGTAAGCAATGCCTGCATGGCAGCACCTGTACCACGACCACCGCAGCCGATCAGTGCTACTTTAATCGTGTTGTCCATTGAAGTAAAGTATCCTGCGTTTGAAAGAAATGGCATCGCCATTAATCCGCCGGTGGCAATAGCAGAGTTCTTTACAAAATCTCTGCGGCTGATCGTTGACTGGTCTGTTGGTTTCATAGAGGTTTATGTTTTCGTCTGGAAATTTATTTTTCGGTAAGCCTATATAAGTAAGACAGTTTACAACGGTCTTTCCCTGAACCGCTCGTCACTATTTTAGATAGGATGCGTAAAATTTTTCAATTTCTTCTTTCGATGGTTGTTGCAACGGACGTACTATGCGGAATCCCATATACATACCATCGGTTAACCACCAGCGACTTTTTGGTATTTGCGGATCGCGCTTGTTCCATTCTGCTGTTGAAGAAATACGGTTCGTGCATCGCAATACTTCCGGCTCATCAAGATAGGATCCGCCCCGCGCCACACGCGGATATTTACCGGCCGGTGGTGTAGATGGATTTTTTGCTCCGTCTGCTAATTTTTCATAGGCGGCAGGATCGTATTGATCAACAGTCCACTCACTTAAATTACCGAGCATATCGTAGAGTCCAAATGCATTGGGTTTAAGCTGCATTACTTTATGATATTTACTGCCGCTGTTGGCTTTGAAGAATCCATATTCCTGCAGCGCTTTCGGATCGTTGCTAACCACATTGGTATTGCCTGCGCGACAAGCATATTCCCATTCAGCTTCCGTAGGCAGACGATAGAAAAATCCGGTTTGTTCAAAGAGCCATTTACAATACATAATGCCTGCCTGCTGACTCATACTGTTAGCAGGTTGTTTGGGATCGCGCCCCATGCCCCAGGTGAGATCTATATATTGTGCCGTAGGACGTGAGACTGCATCAACAGCGATGGCTTTTGTCTGTGGTATATCCATGTTCTTGAAGAAGGCATCCCACTCGGCAAATGTTACTTCGTGTTCTTCCATCCAGAAAGCCGAGAGCTCTACTTTTTTCTGCGGAGTTTCATCCTGCTCTTTTCGGTTGTCGTTTGGTGAGCCCCCTATAGTAAATGATCCGGCTGGTATAGCTACCATTTTAAATTTTACTTCCGTGCCGGGAATAGTTTGTTCGTAGGTTTGAAATGGTTGTGCATATACCGATGTGTATAAAACAGAGAGTAAAATGCAGCAAACCGCAAACTTGATTTTCAACATGATGTTTATAATTTTCTTCAAGGTTATTTAAGGAACGCTGAAGATAGAGAATGCTGTGCGTTCAGACAACACGTATTACACTGCCTTGTAAAAAGCGGCAGACTGAATCTGTGTTATGTAAGGATATAGGTATAGATTACCCCTGGTGTCCGGCAACAATGGCATGCATGGGATAATATTCATAGCGATTTATTTGAGCGGCCGGATCATTTGCAATCAATTCTTTCACCTGCGCTTCATCGTCTACAGCAACAATACCAAGTCCATACGTCTCCTTCGGATCGAATACAGGCCCGAATACAATTGCTACGCCTTTATTCATCTGGTCAGTCCAATAAGCAACGTGCTTCAACATGATGCTACGTTCCTGTTCCGTCATTGTCTCGGCAAAATTGTTGCGCGTTGGCAACAGGTAGAGTGTAAAGTATTTTTTATTCATGATTTTTTATAGGTTACCAGAATTGATACCATTTCTTTTGTTCTGCAGGCTTAGGTTTGAAATTGGCTTTCCAATACGTGAAGGTATATATAGGTTCAAACCAGAGTCCTTTTATTTTTTCTGTTTGAAGTTTCTCTCGTGTTTCAGTGCCAATGATAATGACTGGATTTTTACTGTTGTCGCTGCCAAAGAACAAATCCGAAGTAAAGAAACCATCAGGTATATATTCTTCATTTTTCAAGAAGGCCGGAGTAGCCCCGATTACTTCTTTGTAACGGTGACAGTGTTTGCATTTTTTTACGAACTGTATGTCGCGCTTAACAGTGTCCAATGCAATCTTATTATCAATGAAAAACTGATAATAGTTTTGGGATGCATAGAAGGCACTAAAGCGAACATTGGTATAATTTTGCCGGATACAAAACTCTTTAAACCGAAGCGAAACAATAGTACCCACGTCATAGCAATGGCTGAGATCAAACGTAGATCGTCTTAGTTTAAGATCCGGATTGTGATATTCAAAATTTAACAACAGCCCGCACGCAGGACAAATTTCTGTTTGGGAAAGTTTTACACCATCCAACATATAACTGTCGTTGTCGGGTCCTGTAACAACATAACCAAGAATCATAGTCAGCGGGATAACTCTATAAATATACGCAGCACTTGTTTATATTATCAAGCGCTTGTATTTAGAAACCACTAGACGAACCGTTGGCGATGTATAGTTATTTTTTGACGGCTACTACAATTCCGGTAGACCACACCTGCTTAGTAAGATGAAGGTCGCTTCTTGTCTCAAGGTACTGAATAAGCCTGATCGCCTTTTCATGATGACCATCGGGCCAGTTCGGTTGTGGAAGCATGTCATCAATTATATACAAGCCACCTTTGTTGAGCATGGCTAGCGTTTCGTCCAGAAGTAAATATTT
>CBIHOZ010000233.1:0-9329 GCA_966211525.1 uncultured Chitinophaga sp.
CCCGGTGTTACCGTTTCGGCCCGGAAGTCCGGAGCTGGTGTCAACACAGACTCGCAGGGTAAATTTACGCTTCAGATTCCTGAAACAGTGACCCATTTATCATTTTCGTTTATCGGCTATGCGTCTCAGGAAGTAGAAGTTCCGGCCTCCGGAGATATAGCGATAAAGCTTCAGGAATCATCCAGCCAGTTAGAAGAAATTGTCATCATCGGGTCACATGCCAGCGGCAGAACGGTACTCGAAACACCTGTGCCCGTTGACATCATTGATCTGAAAGAAATATACAAGACTACACCTCAGATCTCCATCAGCCAGATATTAAATTATGTAGCGCCATCATTTTCATCCAATGCTCAGTCTATACAAGATGGAACCGATCACATCGACCCGGCCTCGTTACGTGGTATGGGCGTAGACCAGGTGCTGGTATTGATAAATGGAAAGCGCCTGCATCAAACTTCGCTGGTAAATTTCCAGGTCGGTCCCGGTCGCGGACAGGTTGGTACTGACTTGAACCAGATTCCGGTTTCATCCATATCCAAAATAGAAATCTTACGCGATGGTGCCGCTGCGCAATATGGCTCGGATGCTATCGCTGGTGTTGTTAATATTATACTGAAAGAAACAACCGGCCAGGTTGAAATATCGGCAACAACCGGTGCCTACTTTACAGGCGATAAAAGTCTGAAGGAGCAGGATAAAAATTATGATGGCCAGCAGTTCTTAACCACCTTCAACTATGGGATTCCCCTGAACGATAACGGTGGCTTTATCAATTTCAGCGGGTCGATCGAAGACCGGAAAAGAACCAACCGCGCTTCGGATTATGAAGGGACTATATTTAAAGATTACAACGCCACCGATGGTAATGGAAATCTGCTCTACGACATCACACAGTTTTCTACCGATGCTACCGATGCGAATGCATTGGCGTACTTTCAGGCAAACAACTTAACCGGTGCTGACATTACAAATGCAGAACTGGCAAGAAGAGGAACAACGCGCAGAGACTATACCATGTATGTGGGACAGGCACAGCTCAGAGATGCAAAAGGCTTCTTCAACGCGGTATTGCCGATCAATGAAAATTTTGAGTTCTACTCTTTCGGGGGAATCGGTTTTCGTCAGGGACGTTCTTCCGGATATTCGCGTCTTCCATCCAACCCTTCGCGATACCTTCCCGAAGTATATAAAGATGGATTTCTGCCGCATATCAATTCCAAAATCTCAGACAAGAATTTCGCTGTCGGGATCCGTGGTAAAGCTGGCGAATGGAATGTAGATTTCAGTAATATATATGGATCCAATCAGTTTCTGTTCATCATCGATCAGTCCATTAACTTCTCGCAGCTAACAGCATCACAAACCAGCTTTGATGCCGGTGGTCATGCCTTTAGTCAGAATACAACCAATTTTGATCTGAGCAGAAAGTTCGATGTTATGGCGGGATTGAACATCGCGTTTGGAGCAGAACATCGATATGAAAATTTTAAAATCATTGCCGGTGAAGAAGCCTCGTGGCGAAACTATGGATTGAATGCCAACAATCAACCTACAGTATTTCTAAGAACACCTACACTGGATGAAGATGGAAATATAGCAGTGGATACGCAGATTCGTCCCGGTGGCTCGCAGGTATTTCCCGGGTTCAAATCGAACGTAAATGAGTATAGAAACAGCTATGCTTTCTATGGCGATATTGAATTGGATATAACTTCAAAGTTTCTGGCAGGCGGTGCTATCCGCTATGAAAACTATAGCGACTTTGGCAGCACTACAAACTTCAAAGCCGTAACGCGCTATAAACTCAACAAGAACTGGACTGCACGTGCTTCTTTCAACACCGGCTTCCGGGCACCTTCCCTGCACCAGGTATATTTCCAGACTACCACTACGCAGCTGGTGAACGGCACATTATCTGAAGTAGGTATATTTTCAAACACAAGCAAGCTGGCCCAGATATTAGGACTTCCTAAACTAAAAGCGGAGCAGTCGCAAGGATTTACCGGCGGCATTACCGGAACCTTTCTCGATAACTTCAGCCTGAGCCTTGATTATTTCTTTATCAAAGTAAAAGACCGCGTTGTATTCACGGATGCTATCTCCGGAGATCCGGCAGGTACACCGAGCCAGCAGCAGATCTATAACTTGTTGTTGCAGGCCAACGCTTCTGTAGCGCAGTTCTTTGTGAACGCCATCGACACTAAAACACAGGGATTGGATGCAGTGCTTTCCTATACCAATGCCATAGGAACGGGAACATTGAAAGTTGATCTGGCAGCCACCTTTTCAAAAACACAACTTGATGGCAACGTGAAAGTTCCTTCAACCTTTGAAGGCAATGAGAATTTCTTCTTCCCGAAAAGCAGCAAGACTATATTGGAAAATATATCGCCCGTTCAAAAGCAAAACCTGATCCTGACCTACGCAGTAAACAAATGGAACTTCTTCCTGCGCAACGTTCGGTTCGGAAGTGTAATCGATCCGAATATAGCAGATGCTGACGGTAACTATATGGAGTTTGATCCCAAAATCATTACCGATCTGTCGGTAAGCTATAGCCTGACAAAGGCCGTGCAATTAACGATTGGTTCGAACAACCTGCTGGATGTATACCCTACCAAGGTAGACAAAACCAAATATCCGGGTGGTTATGATGACGGACGGTTCCGGTACCAAAACGCAGCTTCGCAGTTCGGCTATAACGGACGCTTTCTTTTTGCCCGTTTAAACCTGACCCTGTAAAACGCAGCTGATTTTCTATACTATGAAGGCTGCCTCTAAACCGGGGCAGCCTTTCAGTTAAAAATCATCAGCATACATATACTATATATAGATATACTTATAGCATACATATTACCGCATTGTTCGTTAGTTATGGATGTGTAAAATTAAAAAGTATAAAACAGCCCCAACGCTTGCTATATATCATCAGCCAAGCATTAGTTTTGCCCGGTGCAGTTGAAGGAAGACAGAACTAAACTATAAATAGTATATACATGAAACAATCAATCATCAAATTATCAGCAGTCGTTGTCCTGGCCATCGCCATACTATCCTGTGGCAAAAATCAGGAAGTTCACAACAAGCTGGCCGGTGAACACAAACTATTAGAGTCTGAAGATTCATTGATGGAAGTGGCGCACATGCAATTGAATGACGACCATGACAAATGGATGAAGGCCGAACTGGACGAGCCGGACACCACGCTGCAGGCTCAGCATAAGTTAATAGAGGAACAACATCTGGCACTTATCGTAAAGCACGATTCAATCGTGAAACTTCACAAAGAGCTGACAGCCAGACATGCCGAACTCGAGCAGGCACACCTGGAAGGCAAAGTGGATGATAAGCAGATAGAACAAGATCATAAAATGTTCATTGAAGAGCATGCAAAAATGAAAGCCGAGCACGACCAGCTGATTGCTGACCATGAAAAAATGAAAGTTGAGCATGAAGCCATGGTAGCAAGCCACCAGAAGACCGCAGAACCAAAAAAATAACAGAACTTCTTTCGGATAATCTGTTAAAAGTATATTTTACGATAGACCTCTTTCCAAAGAAAGAGGTCTATTGTTTTATTAAATCGATGTAGATCTCTTCACTAACGGAACACAACAACGCAAAGGGTATACGCAAACAGAATATAGCGTGTCGTGATGTTATTCACGGTCTTCCAGGTCCGTGGGTTTAATGACGAACGCCTTCAGTTCTGCCATCTTGCCATCCTGAAATCGCCATACATCGCAGTAAGAGTAGTGAGCATCTCTCCCATCTTCGTCCTTCATGGTTATGCTGCCCAGTGCTGTAACAAAATCATTCTCAGCGATTAAGTTCGCGACTTTGAACCTGGGCGGTTCTATATACGCTTCCGCCATCCACTGACGAACGGCCTCCTTCCCGCGCAAGGTCTTGTCACCAACAAAAGTCCATACCGTGTCGTCAGTACAAAACGACAGGAACCCTTCATGATCACCTGCTGAAATGGATGCGTTGGCTTTTTGCAAGATCGCTTTATTGTTTTCTGACACAGAACTGCTCATATACTTTTTAGTTACGTTTACGATAAACCTTTATGGAGATGTTAAATCACTTTGAACTCCGTGTGAAGATTGTCATCTAAAATTGTTCCATGCACGCTGTCTCCCCAAATTGCTGATCTATAGTGCTTTCTGCCAATCGGGGCTTCGTGTGTTATTGGTAACACATCGCGATATATAGATTGAATGCTGCCGTGTAATGCGTTAAAATCATTTTGATAATTTACCTTTGTCAGGATAGGCTATAATAAAATATAGTCAACGATGTTCTTATATTTGGCGTTACAGCCGTGTATCAAACTATCTAAATGACATATGAATTTACCGTTTATTGAAATCATTGAAGCCACCACTCCGGACCCGAATCTTTTAATGTGGAAATTCACCGATGAAGGTAAAGAGATAAAAAACGGAGCCAAGCTTACGGTACGAGAATCGCAGGTAGCTGTTTTTTTAAATGAAGGTAAACTTGCCGATGTTTTCCAGCCGGGACTTCATACATTAAGCACGGAAAACATTCCCATCATCAGTAGCCTGAAAGGCTGGAAGTATGGATTCAACAGTCCGTTTAAAGCCGATATATATTTTGTAAATACGCGGCAGTTTGTAAACAACAAATGGGGCACGCCTGCACCGATCATGATGAGAGATCCTGAATTCGGCCAGGTACGAGTTCGAGCATTCGGTACTTTCGATATTCAGATCAAAGACCTCGCTGTATTCTTTCGTCAATATGCCGGCTCATATGAGACCTTCACTATTTTCGAATTGCAACATGAGCTACGCGATTTCATTGCCCCTAAATTCGGAGAAGTGTTAGCACGGCAAAATATATCGGTAAAAGATATAGCGGGCAGTGTTACGGAACTCGGCAAGAAAATAGAACCATTTCTGAAACCATACTTCTCGCAGTTTGGAATCGAACTGATTTCGTTTACCATTACAAGCGTTACACTGCCGGATGAAGTTTCTGCTCACTATGATAAGATCACCAATATGAACATGGTGACTGACATGGATAAGTTTACCAAGTTCAATACGGCACAGGCTATTGGTGAAAAAGGAACTGCTTTAAATGAAGCGACTACGAATGCCATGGCGATGGGAATGATGATGAACCAGGTAAAGCAAGTTAATCATCCGCAGGACGACATCACTTCGAAACTCCAAAAACTGAAAACACTTTTTGAATCCGGGTTGATAGACGAAGCCGAGTATAAAGCAAAAAAAGCAGACTTGATTGATAAACTATAAAAATCGAAATGAACGAAAATAAAAAAACTCTTTCACTGCTGGAACGCATGAAACAAAAGGCAGTAGAGCAGAAATCGTATGGAGGAGATTTCGTTGAAGAACCTGCGAAAGTAAATGCAAGAACCTGTCCTAACTGCGGAGCCGGACGAGCGGAGCAGGATGGATTAACACATTGTGCTTATTGCAGCTTTGAATTTCTTTCGGTGAAACTTACCGATGGTATCAACATCAAAAAAGAAGATAACTCTCAAAATATATAGATCGTGTCAGGATTTTTTAAGAACACCTCTGAAGACAGCCGGATAATTGTTGTAAGAAAAGAAATGAATGAAACGAAAGAACGTTTCTTCGCATTCATCGGAAAACTGGAAGACAAGCTAAGAGAATTCACCGCTGCATCTATACCGGAATTAACAGAACTCAATAACACAGACACCGATCAATTCAAACGCGGATATCACCGGATGAAGTCTGCCGTGCTGGGCCAATTGGACAGCATTCAGAAAAAGGCGTTGGATGTTAAAGAAGAAAAAATTACCGGCTATCCTTTTGCCAGTGATGATCACGAAGTTTCAAAAGTATACCATGAATTCAGAAACGAGTGTTACGATCGTTTTCTTCAATTCGATGAGCTATATGCGCAGTGCCGCCAGGAAGTAGAAGATACTTATGCGGAAGATTTTGAATTGCAGTACCAGAAAATTCTGGATGAACACGAAGCCATCAAGGATACGTTTCGATGCAAGCAATGCGGAAGTCCTATCACGATTGATAAGATTTACTTTACAACAACCTATATTACCTGTCCGGCCTGCCAGACCCGAAATACATTTGAACCGAGTACACAAGCCAAGATGCTGGAACATATAGGACGAAGTTTAGCAGAACAACGAACGCGTCACCTGCTGAAAGAACATGATGAGATACCTCAAAAAACTCAGACGCTATATTTACAACGGCATCATCTTGAATTGAGTCTCATTCACGAAAAAGACAAGAAGGTCATTGAGCAAAAGACAGCCGAAATACAGGCTTTAGATAAACAGCAGCAGGAACTTGAAAGTATACGCCCTGCACTATACCAGACTTACTTACGCGCCATGTTTAATGAATGGAACAAAATCAATCCTGCATTAGCCGATGAGCATGAGAAATTTTATATCCGCTTACTAAATGACTATAATAAATAAATCCAAAATCAAATTATGAGCAATCCTCTATTAGAACCGATTCACGGAGTATCGTTGTATGATTATGCAGCTGTGTCTGCAAAAATAGCTTCAGGCATTGATCCAAAAGCGATCTATAAAGCATTAGGTATTGAACCTGCAGTATATGAAGAGGCATCTGCGTTGTGGGTAACCCGCATGCAGGAAGACAGTACATTTGAAGTAAGTATACTTTTTGGACAATACTTTTCAGAAGCAGATAAACATCCGAAGCTAAACGGACTTCAGGCTGAAGTAAGCGAAGAAGGAAAAGCGAACCTTGAAAAACTTAAAACCGACCGTTACTTCTATGAAGAGTTGAACGGAGCACGCCAGGCTGCCTATGAGTACGGCTATGACGGTGCACAATGGATACAGGATAACTTTGGAATTTCGCTAGGCGATTTTCAAGCCGTAGCAATGAAATGGTCTGAAGTACAAGCTGCTGAAATGACCAGCAACACCGACAACATTCATCATTTCATTGACTATCAGCAAAAGAAACAGGCAGAGTATGCTGCGAAATTTGCCTCTGAACAAGGCGGCAATGTCGCTGACGATGTTGAATTTTAATATAGTATACTTACCAGGTCGGTTGCTGACCGATTCATAATATTGAATGGCCTGAGATCAGAATATGATTTCAGGCTGTTTTGTTAGTACCAGCGAGTTGCTTTTCATTTTCAGATGGTTCTTTATTTTTGCATAAAAATATCGGAATGAAAGAGCAGCTACCAATTTTATTAAAGAAGTTAAAGGACGGTTCAATTCTGTTTAAGGATGTGATCGCGTTTATAGAAACTTATTATCAACATCAGCCCACAGCGTTTAAGAATGGCGACTTGCAGAATGAAGCAACTCAAAATCAAGGGAGTGCAAAAGTCTTTACGTTCGCGAAACTCAATACGCTGAGCAAAGAAGACACATTGACTTTATTTGCTGAGCATTACAAATCGGTAATCGAGAATCCGGATGGAACCGACCACCAGAATATCAGGCAGTTTATGATTCATGGCTGGGCAGGGATCGCCTTTGAAGGACAGGCTCTGCTTGCGAAGTAATTAGAGATTTCAGTTTATCCATTTCTCATAAATAAGAGCCGGCGTATCTGAGCCGGCTTTTTTTATACCGGCAATATCACCAAAAGACATAGTCTATCTGCCCTCCAAGCGGGTGTATCAAAAGTCTCAACCGCCTCTGCGAGTCCAAATACAGGGAGCAAAAAGTCTAACCGCAAGAATTGATTCTTAAATCCGCTGCACCGCACCTATGCCTTCCTTGCCAATGATTCCCCATGAAATACACAACAGGTGGCACACCTTGCCATGCCCTTAGAAACAATTATGCATCGTTGATTTTTGTATACTATATATACCGCTTCGTGAGACTTTAATGCATCGGTAGCTATACAGATAAAATTTTCAGTAAACATCATTTTCTGATTACGTATCAATCCTGACATGCAATTATATACATGAAATATACTTTTGTTCAAGACGTACCAGAATGGCTTTAACTACAACTACTAAAATTCATGAAAATATTTTCACTTATTAGAAAGAACAGTATAGTCCTGGGAGTAGGACTAATCCTGATACTTCTCGTTGTGAATGCAACACTCACCTTTCGGAACAAAACCGTTATTAAAAAGTCTGATGTTGTTATGCGTGAGTGTGAAGAGGTCAGCTATCAGTGTGGTCAGTTAGTAGCAGAACTGCTTCACAATCTCGACCTCGGTATACGCGGTTATGCCGTTACCAAAAGCGACACTTTGTTTGGTCCGGCTGCCGGTGCCATAGAAGCTATTGACGAGCGGTTCGACAACATCAAGTGGAAGCTTAAAGCGCAGAACTATGATACTGAGCCGCTGGATAAACTACGCAAGACTTATCATGACTATGCAGATTTTGTTTTGGAAATGAAGCGTCATGCAAAAGCCGACAGCATCGATACGTATCGTAAGATGCTTAAAGAAGACAGAGGCCAGGACGTGTTTATACACTGGTCTGAAGTGTGTCTGAAGGTGTTTAGTTTCGAAGATAATCTGAAGGAAATCGCTAAAGCAGAATATGAATCGGCCATAAGCAACAACCTGTACCTGCAACTATTTACATTGCTGATCGGACTGCCTACACTCGGGTTCGTCATCCACAAGATCCGAAACGATGACCGCGAACGACACGCGTTACTTCAACAGCTCGAGGAAAATAATCGGAAGTATATATTCAATCCGGGTACACCACTGGTTCTAAACGATCCGAAGCAGGTGATTCATGACTCCATTATAAATCTCCAGCAGGCCAGTACATTTATAGAGAATATATCAGAGGGTAAATATACAGCCGAATGGAGCGGACTAAATGATGATAACAAAACACTAAACGAAACGAACCTTGCCGGCCGACTCAACAATATGCGTGAGCAATTGAAGCTGATGAAACGTGATGAAGAACGCAGGTTGTGGACGAATGAAGGTCTTACAAAATTCTCCGAGACAGTGCGGAATAACCAGAACAACCTGGTGGAATTATCAAACGAAGTGATCCGCTTTGTTACCCGGTATGTGGGAGCACAACAAGGCGGTTTATTTGTATGCAGACAAGATGAAACCGGTTCATACCTGGAGCTCACGGCATGTTATGCGTACGACCGTAAAAAGTTTGTTGAACGCAGAATAGACATCGGTGTTGGTTTGATTGGCCAGACATACCTCGAGGGGCAAACAACCTTACTTACCAAGTTACCACAAGGATATACCTATATAACCTCGGGCATGGGAGAAACTACACCGCGATGTGTGGTGATTGTTCCGATGAAGTATAACGAT
>CBIHOZ010000234.1:0-9305 GCA_966211525.1 uncultured Chitinophaga sp.
TTCTGCCGCGTGCTATGCCGGAGTCGTAACCGGAAGCCCAAGCGATAAACTCATTGAAGAGTATATTTCTTTCAGTATCGACATATATAACGTCACCATAGCGTTGAAGCTCCCGCTCCTTTAAACGTTCAATTCGTATAGCCGGTGGTATCCATAGAAAGACCACAAGGTCAAAGGCTGTCACCCATTCATCTCCCCAACTTATAAAGGAACCTCCCAGCAACCAGTCTTTATGTTCAGCTATATCTTGCTGAAGCATTGCATTACGTTTTACCGGATCTCTTCGAATAGTGAAGGGAGGATCAGATGGCTCCCAATAGTAATAATCACTATCAAAGTAAGGTATATTCAGTTTCAGCGACAGCTGCTCACCCAATGTTGTTACACCACTTCCGGATGCCCCTACAATATTTACTTTCATGAAGCTAAACTTAAAAGCGATGATCTAGTCGAGTTCACCCGGAGCATAAGCAATATTTTTGTTCTGAAGTTTGTACGCAACCTTCAGTTGTTCGTCCGGTGTTATGCTGGTTGTAAATATATCCGGCTGCGGTAATTTCTTTTCATACTTTTTAATAAGCTCCTTTTCCAACTCGTGGTGAGTTTTTACAGAGCCATCTTTCATAATGTGAAGTACATCTATACCGTCACGCACCAGTGCAGTAGATACCATTCCGAAACGATGGCAATCCAACGGCTCACTTTCTGCGCACATCAATGCAATTATATACCCTTTAACAGCACCTTGCTTTAGCCGTTCGATACCTTGTTTAAAATGTGATGCATGATGAACCTTTTCGAAATCAAGCTGACCAGTATTGTCTAATAACTCTTTAGCCGTTTGTCGCGCGCCAAACTCCCTTGAAAAATGTAGATAGGTAATACCGTTGTCTTTGAGAAATACCGACAATGTATCTTTATTAAACTGTGGATTATAGCTGCTGGCAGCAACACTCCGCACGTCCACGAGACAATTGACCTGATGCATTTGAATGAGTTTCAAAAAATAAGTTAACTCATGCGTAGAATGTCCAACGGTATATATACTCATCGTGTACCAGCCTTTTGTGAACGTCTGCGTCTTCTTTGTTCGCTTGTGTAATTGGATTATGTATTCTCCTTCACTTCTGATTGCTTCGGATCGACAAACATAAACCCGCGTGCGTCTTCACCCTCAAAGAAATCAACTTCCTTCCCAATGATATACATCGTGTGACGTTTGTCAATATATACCGGTATGCCTGATATTGTGTACGCTATATCGGTCTCCTTTTGTTTATCAAACCCGATGAGCAGCGATACTCCGCAGCCGCCACCTTTAACTCCCACCCGCAGACCATACCCTTCGGGAATATTTTTAGTCTGCATAATCTTCAGGATTTCCCCGGCAGCTCGGGGCGAAATAGTAACAGGTTGAATATTGTCGAACATAAATTTACACCTAAGGTTCTGGCTCCTTAAACACCCCTCAATCGGTCAGGGTTCATGGAAGTGTGGAACAATCGCGAAATAACGATTTTTTTGTTGTCGACTTTATAAATGATTTTATAACTCCATGCGATAAGAAACCTGTATTCAGATTTCTTATGGAGCAACACGGGTTCGCGTGGCCCCAGAAAGGGCTGAGATTCCAGAAGACTTATTGATTCGATGATTTTTTGATGAACGATTCGTGCGTAAACCAGTCCCTGCTCATCACGAATGTATTTAATTGCCCGTTCAAACTGTTTGAATGCTCGTTTCGTCCAGATTATTTTAACCATTCCTTTGATTGCTGCACAACGTCTTGATGAGCGATAACCTCACCGTCTTTCTCTTCAACTTCCGCACGGTCGATATCATCCAGCAATGCTAGTTGTTGGTAAATATCCTCCAGTTCGGTTTTTTCATTAATTTGACCCGCAATCTGAAGCAGATATTCTTTTAATCTTTCTCCCTGCATAGATTTGTCCTTTAACCTTTAAAGTTAACATTTTTACAGAAGATTTAATTTATGAACGCCCTTATTGAATTCGGTAAGATTCTGATTCCCGCCTCCGTTGTTTTATATGCAGCGTACCTGCTGGTGCGTACGTTTATTCAAAAGGAAATTGAAATGAAAAAACTGGAAGTGCGCGGACGAAGCATAGAAACAGTGCTGCCAAGTCGCTTGCAGGCATACGAACGAATGACGCTTTTCCTCGAACGTATCTCACCTCAAAACCTGCTCATAAGACTCAACACTTCCGGAATGCCGGCCCGCGACTTCCACCAGTTGCTGTTGTCGGAGATCAGGAATGAGTACAATCACAATGCATCGCAGCAGGTATATATGAGCGAAGAAGTATGGAGTCTCATTAAAAGCGCCAAGGAAGATTTAATCGTTACCATAAACGATTCTTCCAGTGAGATGAACGTGGAGGCTACCAGCATTGAGCTTTCTAAAAAGATTTTCGAGAAGTCGATCAACAAACCTGTTGATCCTATAGCACACGCACTCACGGAGCTCAAAAAAGAAATTCAACGAACTTTCTAGGCATACTTTTTTGTTTGTCTGGGAACTAAACAGCACGCCTATGGCTAAAAATGTTTTCTTCGACATGGCAGTGAATAAGGCTTCTGGTATCCTTGGAAAAAAAGGACGACTGGTGCTG
This sequence comes from uncultured Chitinophaga sp., assembly GCA_966211525.1. Classification (GTDB taxonomy): domain Bacteria; phylum Bacteroidota; class Bacteroidia; order Cytophagales; family Cyclobacteriaceae; genus Ohtaekwangia. Next base: position 2,634 of record CBIHOZ010000234.1, read on the forward strand.
CTCGTATCCAAACTGGCTTTCAAACTTCGCTCCGTAAATTGGAAAGACGTAAAGGCCGGTGATGTAAAAGAAAAATTTTTTACGCTTGGCAGATTGCTGAAGGCCTATGCTTTAGGACACTACCGTGAGATACCGTGGAAGCCTTTGCTGTTGCTCACTGCTGCAGTTATATACTTTGTTAATCCTATTGATTTTCTTCCTGATTTATTACCGGCTGTCGGACTCACCGATGATATAGGTATATTGATGTCGGTCTTTACATCGTTTAGCGGTGAGATCGAAAAATTTATAGCCTGGGAAAAATCCCGGGTGGCATCAGTATGAACAAGACAGCACTTATTGCCGGAAGCACGGGGTTAATTGGCAGCCAGTTGCTTCAGTTGTTGCTGGACAGCGATCGATATAGTCACGTTATAGCGCTCACTCGTCAGGACTTGCCGTTGAAACATTCCAAACTTACTCAGCTTAAAATAGATTTCTCAAAGCTCGGCGAGAGCCTTGACGATTTTGCTGCCGATGACATTTACTGTTGCCTCGGTACAACCATGGCCAAGGCTGGTACGAAAGAAAACTTTTACCAGGTAGATTTTTACTACCCATTGCTGTTGGCTAAGTCGGGGAAACAACGCGGAGCTAAACAGTATATGCTCGTATCAGCGTTGGGTGCTGATAAAAATTCATCTATATACTATAACCAGGTGAAGGGCGAGATAGAAGAAGCTGTTACGAAGGAACACTTCGAGGCGACACATATATTCCGACCTTCACTATTACTAGGCGATCGTTCCGAACAACGCACCGGTGAAGATGCCGCCAGGATCTTCTATAAAATTTTCGGATTCCTCATTCCGAAAAAATATAAGGCTATAGATTCAGCCAACGTTGCCCGCGCCATGCTACACTTCGCTTCACAAGAGCAGAAAGGCATCCACATTCACGAATCCAAAGACCTCCAGCAGTTCTGATTGCCTTAATTTTTCTATTTTTAAAAAGTAAATGAGGTTATCACAGCATTTACAATTTTTCAATTTTTTGAATTTTGAAATCTTTCAATCTTTAAATATTCTAATCTTACCATCAAAATGCTCGCAGTCGTTCAACGCGTCACATCATCTTCCGTAACCATCGAGGGCCAGGTTAAAGCATCTATCAATAAAGGACTCCTGATATTAGTAGGTATAGAAGATGCCGATACGCAGGAAGATATAGACTGGCTATCGACAAAGATTGTGAACCTCCGCATCTTCAATGATGCAGACGGTGTGATGAACGTAAGTGTAAAAGAAGCTGGAGGTGATATTATTGTTGTAAGTCAGTTTACACTTCATGCCAGTACAAAAAAGGGTAACAGACCATCATACCTGAAAGCCTCCAAGCCGGATATTGCTATACCTTTATATACGAAATTTGTAGCAGCCGTTGAAGCTGCTTTGGGTAAACCTGTACAAACCGGAGAGTTTGGTGCCGACATGAAAGTAAGTCTGCTTAACGATGGACCTGTAACCATCATCATCGATACCAAGAACAAAGTATGAGCCGTGTAAAACTGATACAAGGAGATATAACAAAGCTGCAGGTTGATGCTATTGTAAATGCAGCCAATAGCAGTCTGTTGGGAGGCGGTGGTGTAGACGGTGCAATACATCGGGCCGGTGGTCCACAGATATTGGAAGCGTGTAAGCAGATACGCAACAAACAAGGTGGCTGTAAAACAGGTGAAGCTGTAATTACCATCGGAGGTAATTTGAAAGCGAAACATGTTATCCATACCGTTGGACCGGTTTGGAACGGTGGCAGCAGTAACGAAGAGCAGTTGCTTGGCAATGCCTACCGTAACTCATTGCAACTGGCCGTTGAACATAACATCAGTACAATTGCTTTCCCCAACATCAGCACCGGTATATATGGTTTTCCGAAAAGACGAGCCGCTGAAATAGCGATCGCAACCGTTCAGCAGTTTTTGCAGTCGAACGATTCGATCCGAAATTATCTTTTGTTGTTTTGACGAAGAGAACACGAACCTGTATCAACAACTTTTAAAATGATGAAGACAGTATATATCATAGTGGCCATGCTGTTTGCGATAACAACACAGGCGCAGTATAAATATGGGTTGAAGGTAACAAACCTGAAAGAATACCAGGCGAGTATAAAACAGAACCCGAAGAAGGAACTCATCGACCTGGAGCAATATATACCAGGCATTGTACTCGACATTCGCTATGCAACAACGAATAACTTTACCGGTGAGAAAATATATAATCTCGCCAAAGCGTATGCGCGCAAACCTGTTGCCGATGCTGTAAAACGTGCGCAGGCTGAATTGCAGAAGCAAGGTTTGGGCATAAAGATATTCGATGCTTACCGGCCCTATAAAGCCACGGTGAAATTTTATGAAGTATATAAAGATACCACCTATGTAGCTTCACCCTACAGAGGTTCGCGCCACAATCGCGGATGCGCGATTGATATGACGATCATTAACCTGAAAACCGGTGAAGAACTCAAGATGCCTACGGGATATGATTCGTTTCAAAAAGAAGCGTGGCCTAAAACTCCCATTAAAGATCCGGAAGCACGTAAGAACCGCGCGCTTATTATACAGGTAATGGAAAAGCAAGGCTTTAAAGTAAACAGCTCCGAGTGGTGGCACTTTGATTTTATAGGCTGGCGAAACTATGAAGTGCTTGATATAGACTTTGAAGAACTTGTAAAATAATGTAGCGATATAGTATATAGATTATTCTCGATAATACTTTTATAAAAATATACATGACTATACAGGAAGCCCAGCAGAAGGTAGACGAGTGGATCAACACCACCGGTGTGCGTTACTTTAATGAACTTACCAATATGGCTATACTTACCGAAGAAGTGGGGGAGGTGGCGCGCATCATGGCCAGACGTTATGGTGAGCAGTCGGAGAAAGAATCCGATAAGAACAAAGACCTGGGAGATGAACTTGCCGATGTTCTATGGGTAGTTATTTGCCTGGCCAATCAAACAGGCGTAAATCTCACAGAAGCGTTTCATAAGAACCTGGAGAAAAAAACACAGCGTGATAAGGACCGCCACCAGCAAAACGAAAAGTTGAAGTAGGGGTATAGCAGGTATCTGGCTGTATATACTGGTTAGCTTCGCTATGCATGCCGGTATATTTTGTGAAAATGTGTACGTGTGTGCTTGGAGCTCTCATAAATTTAAAGGAGTTTAGCATAGACCTAAATCTTTTTACTCGCTATGGCAGAAAATCAACGTTTCCTGGCGCTCGATGTGTTTCGGGGCATGACGGTATGTTTCATGATCATTGTTAACTCCCCGGGAGACTGGAGTATAGCATACGCTCCATTAATGCACGCCCGCTGGCATGGATTTACGCCTACCGATTTAGTATTCCCGTCTTTCCTGTTTGCTGTTGGTAACGCCATGGCATTCGTTATGTATAAATATGAAGCTTTGGGCGATACTATATTCTGGCAGAAAACGCTCAAGCGATTCCTCATCATTTTCCTGTTGGGATATTTACTGTACTGGTTCCCGTTCTACGATTTTGAAGCAGGTGCGTTTAAGCCTATCAGCACAACGCGCATTCTCGGAGTATTGCAGCGCATAGCGCTTTGTTACCTCGTTGCCTCGGTGGTTCTGCATTATAGTTCGAAGAAAGTTGCCGTTGTGTTTAGTGCCGTTATATTGTTAGGATATTGGTTGTTGCTATATATGAATGGTGATCCAAACGATCCGTATAGCCTGACAGGGTATTGGGGGAATGCGATTGATTTTTATCTGCTCGGTGAAAAGCATTTATACCATGGTGAAGGCGTGCCGTTCGACCCGGAAGGTATATTAAGTACGCTGCCTTCGGTAGTAAACGTAATCTTCGGCTATATAGCAGGCGACTATATCCGCAAGCAAGGCAATACATACGAAACGATCTCCAAATTGCTCATGGCCGGTGCAGTACTAATCTTGCTGGCACTTACGTGGAATATGGTTTTCCCCATCAACAAGAAAATATGGACGAGCTCGTTCGTGCTATTAACTGTAGGGCTGGATCTGTTGATACTCCCGACCCTGATGTTCATCATCGAAATAGAGAAGCGCCAGAAATGGACATACTTCTTTGTTGTCTTCGGAAGAAACCCACTGTTTATATATTTACTATCTGAACTATTGCTGATAACCCTATATCTCATTCCTGTAGGAGATGCAAGCCTCCAACGCTGGTTCTACCAGGACATATTCGGAGCTATAGCGAGTCCGATTCACGCATCCTTCCTCTTCGCCCTCTTTTTCATGCTGACGTGCTGGGCCGTTGGGTATATATTGGATAGGAAGAAGATATACATTCGCGTCTAGCGACAGCTGCGAGCTTTGAGTTGCGAGCCGCGAGAAGGAAGACAAAGGTTACAGGCTGCTGGTTACTGGCTTCTGGATGTTTTTTTGTAAACGGAAATTGTCGTTCTCGTTTGCGAGAAGTTATAGCGGGGCATTTGTCCTGCAGCCAGCAGCTTGAAGCCGGCGGCCTTTAATCTCGCAACTCGAAACTCACAGCTCGTAGCTCACCAACGCTCCCTCTTTCAACACCGGCACCACACTATACTGATCTGGCGTCAGGCAATATTCGATGTCTTTGAAGATGTTTAGTTTGGCGAGACGTCTTACGTGGCTCGAGTCTTTCAGGTAATCTACGAGATCGTGTTTGGCTTGATTGTATAGGTGCTGCGCAGCAACAGGGGCATCGCATTCAGGTTGAAACTGATCTTTTAGTAATTCAACTACAGCTCCGGCAAATAATGTGTCTTCCAGGTTTACTTTGCCTTTCCACCCGGCACATACAACGAGGATGTTGTTGGGAGTCTGAGAGAGATAGTTTACTATAGCAGACAAATTCAAGAACGAGCCAATGATGATCTCGCGTGCGCCTGCCGACTTTGCTATAGCCTGCGTTCCGTTGGTAGTGGTAAACGCGATTTTCTGTCCTTTCAGTTTTTCATCCATATACTCGAACGGAGAATTACCGAAATCAAAACCATCTACTTTTTTTCCATCGCGTTCACCAGCCGTAAAGTAGCCATTAGCTTTCATGGCGAGACAGTCTTCCATTTTGGCAAACGGTGTAATGCTGGCAATGCCATGGGCAAAAGCGGTTGTCATGCAAGAGGTAGCGCGGAGTATATCTACTACTACAACGGTGCGGTCGCTTACGGTATATAAATGCATTAGTTCGGGACTAACGCATACATCGATGGTTTTCATAGCAGAGTCAATAAATCCAATAGCACAAAGAACACAAAGGTGCCACAGAGTTACACAAAGTATATTGTGCTCCTTGTGCTGGAATAAACTATATCAAAGGTAATTTGCTTACTTGTGCTTTCAAGGCGCGGCCGCGTACGTCAATATATATATCAGAACCGACAGCTGCGTTGGCAGTAGCCACGTAGCCGAGTCCTATACCGATACCCAATACTGGCGACATGGTGCCTGATGTAACTTTACCGATAACATTACCGGCTGCATCTTTAATGCTATAGTCGTGGCGTGGTATACCTTTATCAACCATTTTAAAGCCAACCAGTTTTTTGCTTACACCTTCTTCTTTCTGCTTTTTGATAGCAGCGGAGTTTGTGAAGTCTTTTGTGAATTTGGTGATCCATCCCAAGCCGGCCTCTAGCGGAGAAGTAGTATCATCAATATCATTTCCATATAAACAGAATCCCATCTCGAGGCGAAGAGTATCGCGTGCGCCTAAGCCAATCGGCTTGATGTTTTCATCTTTACCAGCTTCGAAGATATCGTTCCATACTTTTTCTGCGTATTGCTTGTTCACGTATATCTCAAATCCACCGGCACCGGTATAGCCTGTGTTGGAGATCACTACATCTTTTACTCCGGCAAATTCGCCAATAGCAAAGTGATAGTATTTGATCGTGCTGAGGTCAGTCGTTGTCAACTTCTGAAGTACACCGGCAGCCTTCGGACCTTGCACGGCAAAGAGACATATATCATCCGAGATGTTTTTCATCTCAGCACCTTTCGTATTGAACTTGCTGATCCAGTTCCAGTCCTTTTCAATGTTACTGGCGTTAACAACGATCAGGTAGTCGTTGTCTTTTATTTTATATACAATGAGATCGTCAACAATACCGCCCGTTTCGTTAGGCAAGCATGAGTATTGCGCCTGACCATCTACTAATTTAGAAGCATCGTTACTGGTTACACGTTGAATAAGATCCAGTGCGTGCGGACCTTTCACAGTAAACTCGCCCATGTGCGATACATCGAACACACCTACACCGTTGCGCACAGCCATGTGTTCTTCAATGTCTGATGAATAACGAACCGGCATGTTATAACCGGCAAAAGGAACCATCTTGCCTCCCAGCTTTGCGTGGAGGTCATTCAGAGGAATGTATTTTAAATCCATAATGCTCGTTTAGGTGCGCGAATGTACTGTTATCCATTAACCGTTACAAGTTATCCGTTAATCGTTATCTGTAATTGTGCCCGGAACTCTTTGTGTTCCTTTGAGCCTTCTTTGCGTTCTCTGTGCAATTGGATTTTTTGCACTCAACGATTAACGCACAATGACTCAAAGCCCCTTAGCCTGCTCGATAGCCGCGAGCATATCTTCACGCAGGGCCGCAAGGTCTGCTCGCATTGGCAGCTTTC
>CBIHOZ010000235.1:0-9226 GCA_966211525.1 uncultured Chitinophaga sp.
GAATGACTTTTCGTAATAATGATAATATAGTTCTTTGCGCCATTCTTTTACCTTCTTCCTTTGAAGAAGTGTCTTCATGGATTCTCCTTGCATGTCTGGAGGAATGGAGATGCCGGCAAAGTCTAACAAGGTTGGAGGCACATCCAGGTTTAGCACATAAGCATCGACCTGCAGATTTTTCTGAATAGCCTTCGGAAAACGGATCAGCATGGGCGTGCGGAATGACTCCTCATACATGAATCGTTTGTCGTATAGTCCGTGTTCACCAAGATATACTCCCTGATCGGATATATACACCACAATGGTATTGTTAGCAAGTCCCATGTCATCAAGATACGTGAGCACACGGCCCACGTTATCATCTACCGAACGAACGCAGCGGAGATAATCTTCGAGGAAGCGTTGATACTGCCAGCGCAGCAACTGGTCTTTATCTTTGATTTGCGCGAAAGCTTTGTATTCCTCCTCGTAAGCTTTGTCCCATGCCTCCCGCTCTGCAGGAGTCATGCGTTCCATCTCTCGCTGAAACTCGGCAGGTGCCCAGTCATTTACTTTGGTAACAGCGCAGGTGTCGCAAGGTACTTTACTATCGTAGCGCACATCGAGTCCATCTTTCATGGAGATCAGTTGACGCTGTAATCCTTCACGACCGGCATAGTTATCATAGAAGTTATGAGGCAGCGGAAACTTGCGATCGTTATACGCGCGCAGGTACTGCTGAGGCGGCATCCAGTTACGATGGGGGGCCTTGTGGTGTAGCATGATGAAGAACGGTTGATCACGATTCTTCTCAATCCAGTCAAGTGCAAGGTCTGTTGTTACATCTGTAACGTACCCGCTATACGCAGTGTCCTTGCCCATCTTGATAAAAGCAGGATTGTAATAATGGCCCTGATCCGGAAGTATATTCCAGTAGTCAAAACCGGTGGGCTTACTGAACAAATGCCACTTCCCTACCAGCGCAGTACGATAACCGTTTGCCTTGAATATTTTTGGAAGGGTTTGCTGACTGCCATCGAAGTAAGTACCGTTGTCCCGCTGACCATTCAGGTGCGAATATTTACCCGTAAGAATTACCGCGCGACTGGGACTGCAAACTGAATTTGTTACGAAGGCATTTTGCATAACAGCGCCTTCGCGACCAATACGATCAATGTTCGGTGTATGAATTAACTTCTTGCTATAGGCACTGACAGCCTGATAACCATGATCGTCAGACATGATGAAGATGATGTTCGGCTTCTGTGGCGAGGCCTGATGCGTTTGCGCGTGAACTATATCTGTTGCCACAACGCTCAGCAATAATGCCACGGATATATATAGTGCTATCTTCGCTCTATCTTCCATGTTGTGGTTCCATAAGGTTTCATCCAAAATGAATTACCGGCAGATTTTGCACCGCGCTCTTCATTATCACATTCTGAAATGACAGCGGGTTTCAACGCACTCCACTCAAATGAAGATTGCACAGACTGAGGCGAGAGATTCACCAACCGGATAAGATAACCTTGCTGATCTTTTGAAGGACGTATCGTTGAGACAGCAATTTTGTTGTTACCGCTTACGCTGAATAATGTGCTATAGGGTTGGGCCTGGTTTGATACGATAGCAACAAGCGTTTGTGCTATTTCCATGCCGCGTTGTTTCGCTTCGTGCGCATAAGGCTCAAGAGGAATGATTGAATATCGGAATTCTACTTTACCGGATTGCGAGGCTTTATAGTTTGTTCCCCACGAGTTATTCATTACCCACGAATATACCGTTGGTGATGATGAAGCAAAGCGACTCCAGTCGAGAAACTCACGTGTGTCCGACATCCATGCTTCTCCCTGCAACCCTCCTACTTCCAATATAGGTGTACCGACTGTTGTTAAAAGTATATTTTGTCGCATACCGGATATAGACACTCCGTTGTTGACTGAATAGAAATTCTTGTTGGCTCCGGACAACTGCTCACGCTCCGGACGAATTTCACCAAACGGCAAGTCAATTACGGTCTCTGCATTCCGGATGCTGAACGGAAAAGCAAACCTTACATTTTCGTATGCACGGTTATCAATCTTATCAACAACATTCCGGATATCAACACGATTTATACCTTTATATACCGTGATATCGCGCACAAGCGAATAACAACCCGGGGCATCGGACGTAACACGCAATGTAGCGCACACCGGCCCGTCATTGACAGGCTCAATGCTTCTTACACGGGTTACGTATTGAGGCGAAGAGGCATTGCGACCGGTATATATATACTCATTCAGTCCTTTACCGGCAGCGTAGTTGAAGCCTTTACTATCGGTTAATGATGTAATCGCTCCGTTCTCACGGTCAACTGATACCGAGATGAGATTATTGGACAACGAATTTTCCTTAACTACAAATGAACTTTTAGGTATAGCCGCAGGAGACACAACGATGCGGTATACTTTCGAAGCAAGTGGCGGTACATCAGCAGCAATGAACATCCATGTGTTCTCACCTGTCTTCTGCAAATTTACCGCATCACCATTTTCATCTGTTAGCTTTTTCCCTTTAAGATCCTGTGATGTGGAGAAGGTAACAACATCAGTGCGAGACCAGAGGTTTGTATTAAACACCTGTATATACTCTCCGCGCTCATTCGCATTAACAGCCGTATATAGTGTTTGCGTGATTTGTTTAGCTATCGAGTCTGCACGAAGCGCGAAGGCCTGTTTCTGTTTCCAGAGGGCACGGGTAAATTCTGAATCTGGATCAGGACCACTTGCTGATGCACCCCACGTATGCTCGGAGAACAACGCTACGTTACGCCATGCCTGATAAAAACTTTCATACGGATATAGCTTTGGATTTGTTATCGACAAAAGAATTTCAAGTTGATTGAGACGTTCGGCATTATACCGGTTCAACGACAACTCCTCTGCTGTCGAAGCTGCACCATCTTCCCAATACGGAGTGAAATCACCTTTGAAGGTTGGTAGTTTATCTCCGTAAGTTTGCTCGAAGCGCGTGAACAACTCTTCCGTTGTACCGATGTGAAACTTCGGATATTCATATACTTCATTCCACTTCCGAATGATGTCTGGCATATCCGTATCCGGCGGACCGTTGTCTCCATGCACCGTATAGCGCAGGTACGAAAAGGTATAGGGAAATTCTTTTACCTCGAGTGTATTGAGATATTCCCACAGCGGATCGAGTCCACTGGAAGAAAGTTTTCCGGCAAGCCAATCGTGAAAGAAGGAATAACCTTTTCCGGCAGACCAGCATAAAACTTTTTCTTCACCGGAAGGTGATGCCCAGTAGAATGGATAGTCGCCCCACTCCTTGTGTGCGAGTCCTACGCGACTACCGCCTGTCTCAAGATGCGGCACATAGTTGGGGGCCATGGAGAAATACTTCATTCCGTTTTCAGCCATAGCGGTCACGATTCCCCATGACGCCCCGGGTACATCCGACATCATGACGGAACGCACCTCCACGCCCAATTCTTTTCCGACACGATGTGCATCGTCAAACAAGTGCGTGATCTCTTCCTGCTTGCAAAGACCTGTGAGTATATTTCCGATCGAGGCGTTTAATGAAACACGACCATCCTTTACCGCAGATTTGAATGCCTCCACCTGCTTTGTATTTTTATAGCGCTCAAGGTATTCATTAACCGGCCACATGGTTTCTATATTCCACTTGAACTTTGCACCTTCCGGATAATCTTTAGTTCGTTCGGCCAGCATCACGGCACGTTCGATGTTACGCAACTGAAGATTCATAACATCTTCGTGCCGGTGAGTATATCCTAGATCCAAATGTGAATGCGGCAGGAAATATACTTCCCATTTGCGAGCACCCTCCATTACTACATTCTTCTTCACGTTACCCTGGCGACTTCTGAAACTTACATCAACAGCTATAGCTTCTTCCATCAGGCCTGCGGGGAAAAACGCAGTGATTTCGTATAATCCCATCTTCGAGGCTGGAATTTTCTCAACGAGTTTTTTACCGGCGAATGATACTTCAAGCGTACCACCATCGTACAATGGATTTGTAAATTTTACTTTATACTCTCTGCGCGGCCCTTCCGGTGATTTACGATAACCTTGCGTGGGTATAAATGAGATATCATCAATCTTCGCGACACTGTTGAGCGCACGTTTAGTCTTCTCGTAAAACCTGATCTCACTCAATCCATAGTAATGAATGTTCTGATTTTTCCACTTCGCATCTTCTGCTACATAAGGCGAACCATCGTGATAATAGTTTCCCTCCTGCTTATCAGCGGTAATGCAAAAGTATTTGAAGCTGATCCCGGTAAGGTCAAGATGAAAATCGGCAGGCTCTTCTTTTTTACCGGTTGATTCGGGAATCACAAAGTAATCGCGATCACCATCTTTCAAAGTATACCATGTCTTTCCGTCCCGTGAATATTGCAGATATACTTTACGAAGGCCGCGATTGGTATGATCGTGCTGATTGTGATTCCAGATCTCAACGAAGTCAGGCTTTCGCTCCTTGTCGAATGTATAAAGCAGCCACACCACGCCTTCGCGCGTCTGCGGTCGGGCCTGTATAGATGTTTCTGAAACCTGCGAGATCCACATCGTCTTGCCCAGGTTGTGCGCTATATGGCCATGACCTTTCATGCCACTGCCGTTGATCGTCTCTTCGTCCGGGAAGCCGGGAAATTCACTGCTCGATTCAACGGTGATTGCATCCGCGGGCACGGGAGTATATATATCAATTTGCTGCGCATATATAGTGCCTGCCAAAAGCAAAGCAAACACCATCATGCAACCGCCTGTAAATAACTTTGTGATCGACACGCTCCGCCAGGTTTTGTTTCGTTCTACTTCGCTATACCCCACTGCTTGTTCGGCTTGTCGCCCATAACCAGCGTAAGCTTGCCGCCCTTCAGCAGTTCGCTGGCCGGAAACTTAAAGGAGTTTAATGTTTTTCCGTTGAGTGTAGCAGACTGTATATACTTATTGTTGCGTGATGCATTCTTCGCTTCGATCACAAACTGTTTACCGCGTCCGTAGCGACCACCGAGGTCGATCACGATCTGCTCATACAACGGACTGGCTATCTCATATACCGGTTCAGCACGACAACCACCATCTGTCTGAAAAAGACCGATCGAAGCCATAACAAACCAGGCGCTCATCTGGCCCTGGTCTTCGTCACCGAGGTATGCATTGGCTAACCCACCGCCATAATATTCCTCCAGTATAGATCGACTCCACTTCTGCGTTAACCAGGGATGATCAACCCAGTTGAAGAGAAACGCAAAGTGCATGGATTGCTGATTGCCTTGTACCACCGGATAATCCCAGTACTGATCGTTCGGTGCGTTATAGCGCCACGGCTCACTGGCAACAAAGCCCCAGTTGAGACGTTCGACAAAAGCTTTGCGCCCCATCACATCGGCCATAGCCGGTACATCCTGTGGCACGAAGAAGCTGAGCTGCCATGAGTTACCTTCTACATATTCTTCATTGCGACCAGACTGAAACGGATCGAAGGGCTCGGTAAATTGTCCTTTGCTATCGCGCAGTTGTGCGTAACCGTTCTTCGGGTTAAAGGCATTGCGCCACCATTCACCACGCTCGGCAAACACCTTGTAATCGGCTTCCTTGCCGAGTGCTTTCGCGAACTGTGCTACGGTCCAATCATCATACGAATACTCAAGTGAATTTGAGAATCGTCCGAGATCAACCGGTACATATTTATACTTCATATAGGACACCAGGTCGCGATTACCCGCGAAACCTCCCGCCACCGGACCGGCCGGTGTTGTTTGCATTTTCTTCATGGCCTCGAATGCTTTCTCTTTATCGAAGTCACGGATTCCCATTTGATAAGCCGATACCATCAACGGTATTTCATGTTCAGCTACCATTACCGGTATATATTCCATTCCGGCTGGACCTTTCGCTAACCAACCGTTTACATCATACATAGCGAGTTGAGAATTTACCCATTTCGATGACCACTCCGGTGTGGCCAGGTTCCAAAGTTGATTCAGATTCCAGAATGTATTCCAGAAGGCATCACAGCCGAGTGCAAGGTGGTCGGGATTGGTAAACTTATGTTTGGTCTCATCTGCTGCCATCCATTCGCCATTTACATCACTCCATGTATTTCGACACAGCGAACGGAAGAAGTTGGTATAGAAGCGTACTTTCTCCAGGCGATTGTCTGAAGTAATCGCGATGCGCGACAAGTAATTGTTCCATACTTTTTTCTGGTTAGCTACTACAGCATCATAACTCCAACCGAAAGGCTTCGAGATTTCTTTATCAAGATTCTCTCCGGCATTCGCTATACTCACCAGCGATATACCCGAACGAACCTGTACTATAGGTGACTTCTTCGTATCGAACTCCACATAGGCTCCTGCTTCTTTCAGGTTCTTGCCTTGCAGCTTGCTGATATCGACTTGTTCGCTGTTGAGCCACCCACCAGTTTTCTTTATAGGCTGATCAAACTCTAATACAAAATGTATAGTATATTCCTGGTCAGCATCATCGCTCCACACCGTAGGTCGCGGTGAGATCTGGTGGCTATAGCCTTCGATGCGATAGTCGTTTACTTTCTTAATCTCGATGTCTAACAATTTATAGTCGTATTCTCCCTGTACATGAAGATCGATCATCACGCGTCCATCCTGATCTTTTGGAAAAGTATAGCGTTGGAATCCGGCACGTTCGGTAGCTGTCACTTCCGCCCAGATGCGTGTGTCTGTCATATATACTTTATAATAACCGAGTGGTGCTTCTTCAGTAGCTTTATCGATGCGTGAGCGATAGCCTGAATCGGGATCAAACTGATCGCCTACACTGGTCTGCAATGCACCGTTGGTGGGCATCAGCCCGAGGCCGGCCATGGTCCATTCGTGAATGTGACTGAATGTACCAATGGTTTCAAATGTAGGTTGATAGCCTGCCTGCCAGCCCATGTTCTGGTTATCCGGACTAAGCTTCACCATACTGAACGGCATCCACGGTCCGGGTGCAATCATCCAGCGTGAGTGTGCTGTACCGATGCGCGTATCAACATAGTCTGCGAGTGTTTGAAGTTTACCGGGCGATCGTTGAATAGTGCCCGCTTCCAATTCTTTACCATTTACCCGTATACTATATTTACTGTTCGTTGCTTTGGCAACTGCCGGCATGGGTGCTTCCAACTGATAGCGCGCAGAATCCAGTGTTGTTTGATATATAGCTTTACCATCCAGATGTACTTCGATGCGCGGATTGCCACTCAGGTGCTCTACATCAACGAGTAACGGCTGCACATTTTTCTTTCCTATATTTAATTCATATGAAGCAGGTTTTACACTGCGGATAAATACTTCATCATTCAATGCCAGTGTAGCTCCGTTGGGACCTTCAAGGCGTATGTGATCAAACACCACCCATGAACCTTCGAGCACCGTAATGGTAATATTATTACCGCCGGTATGCATCACACCATCGCGTAGTGGAATCTCAAGAATCTTTTCTCCGCCCGAACTACCACCGGTGAGCGATGCATCAGATATACCTTTCAATAAAAACTTTTCATACTGCTGATCATTGACACCCACTTTCAATAACGACTTGCGTGGATGCGCGTCAACCAGGTCGATCACCAGTTTCCACTGACCACCGGTTGGTAATGATTTCAGTGCGAACAGAATATTAATCTCATGCGTGCGCCAGCCGGATGTTCCCCAGGTACCGCCCCATGTATCATCGGGGCCGGGTAGTACATATGGAAAGTCGGTAGCGGCATTGGATCTGCCTATTAAAAAGAAACGGTCTTCGAAACCGAAGTCCTTGCTCAGAAACTTTTTATAGTCCGCGGGGCCCAGCGCCAGGTCAGCGGAAGAGTTGTCATTCTTACCAATGCTCCAAATGTCATTGGCGGCTGCATAACCGATACCTGTAAAAGACAAAAGCAATAAGAAGAGTAGTCTGTTCATCATTCTAAAAATGGTTAAACCTTTTCTGGTCATCGTCCCGAAATCAAGACGGTGTAAGTTAGTCAAATGTTCATATAAATTAAGTATGTTCATACTTATTAACATTTTAATAATTCAAATAATGGCGTTTTCTGCCGTAAAATCTATTTTTTTGTGATTAAATCAAACGTTTGAATAGACTGATAATTAAAAATTACTTCTATATTGCGTATATGTATGAACATTTGACATTAAAAACCTACATATTTATATAGAAGACGAATTGCTGAAATGCTGAGAAAAGGAAAATAAGGTGCAGGGCGTGGAATGGACCCGTACCGGGATCATATCACACACAGTGTTAAAGTTGGTTCGTCAGGTGATCGCGGCAGATCGATCACAGCTTAATAAAGTCGACATAAGAAAAATTAACTCTCAGGAAATAAACCCAAATGCCTATGAAAAAACGGATACCTGATCAGACTGCTTTACGCGCAGCATCGCGCACCGAAGCATCTACACGCCCTGATGTAAAACGGACAAACACCCAAGCCTTTGTTAATCACTAACGCCATGCAACGTCAATACAACCCCATGTTAAAAAAACTGATAATGCATTCTCTGACGGGAATGATTATCCCGTGCATTCTTGTCACTTCTGTATTTGCATCAGAAGTGAGTACACATGAGTCGCGGCCGCTCGCTACTGAAATGCGACAGGCCGAGATTACCGTAACAGGTACCGTAACAGCAGCGGATGATGCTACTGCTTTACCCGGTGTAAGCATCACTATAAAAGGTACAAGCCAGGGCACTACAACCGACAAAGACGGAAGATATAGTATACAGGTTCCCAATGGCGATGCTGTGTTGGTCTTCTCTTTTATAGGTTTCCTCGCGCAGGAAATTACCGTTGACGCCCGCACCGTGATTGATGTGGCTTTGACAACGGACATTCAGCAACTCAGCGAAGTTGTTGTGGTTGGTTATGGAACACAAAAGAAAGAAACGTTGACCGGTGCAGTCTCTGCTGTTACCAATGAAGAGATTGTAACCACCCGAAACGAGAACGTGCAGAACATGCTCACGGGTAAAGTGCCCGGTCTTCGTGTTCGTCAAAATTCAAGTGAACCGGGTCAGTTCAATAGCTCTATCGATATCCGTGGCTTTGGCAATCCGCTGGTTGTTGTGGATGGTATACCACGCGATAACATGGCGCGCATTGATCCGGAAGATATAGAGAGTATATCTGTAGTAAAGGACGCCTCTGCCGCTGTGTTCGGATCGCGCGCAGCAAATGGT
>CBIHOZ010000236.1:0-9005 GCA_966211525.1 uncultured Chitinophaga sp.
GATCAAAATTGGAATCCTTATCTAATTCAATTAGATGAGATTTCTCTAACAAAACATAGATGAACCTGTCCAGATTTAATTCAAGCACAAGGATTAAAATTAAAGACTGTAGAATAGCTGACCTGTTTTTATCAAGGAAACCAATCTATGCTTATTAAGTGGGTTCTTTACTTCTTCGTAGGCACCAACAACTCTCTAATATCAACATCAAGTAATCTTGCTACTTCAACAAGTGTTTCCAACGGAGGTTGAACTTCATTGCGGCACCATCGTGATATAGTTGTTGTAGTCATCCCGATTTCTTCTGCCAACCATTTATTGGTTCTTTTCTTTTCCACCAGAACCACCTTGATGCGGTTGATATCTTTATATGCCATCTTAAAGTACTATCATGTATATAAACCAAAATTACTCATTGAGAATCAAACACTTATCAACATAAAATTACACTATTAGTATTTTTAAATACGTTTTATATACACAATATGTACTTTTATAGTATCTTTACATCATAATACAATCTACATGGCTCACGATATAAATCTCATCATTTCTTTAATCAAAGATGATTTAACTAACAACAAACTGGTCAGCGGCCTTAGTAATCTCGGGCTCAGCGCAGGCAATTACCATTTACAGTTAAGCGAAACAATTCTAACAATGATTGGCCTGGATACCGAGGATGATTCCATTCACGACCTATATTTCCAGCTAACACAGCAAAGTGAATCGCTTGATCTTTCCAATATCAGCACCCGCGAGCAGCAACTGAACACCATGGCGCAATCTATATATAGCGAGCTGTCGCGAAGAAAAGCATTGAGCAACCAGGTTTAATAAGCATCAAGTAGTCACCATAAAAGAGCCATGCGGCTACCTTAATCCGGAGGAAGCTGAAGTACGCACGTTCGCAGGCAACCACTAACCAATATATACTGAAATAACCCAGCACAACCCATTCCGGACAAATATACCTATATCTCGGGGCATGGATCGAGTATAGATAAAGTAGGGATGAAGTATAGATAAAGCATGGATAAAGTATAACCAGAGTATCAAAACCGTTCGCAGCCAATAAGCAGGGTATATTTTGGAGTAAACCTATATACCACATCCATAAACTCCGGCAACCTCAATCCCCGCACACTCCAGCTTCCGGACTTCCCGACTTTCGGACTCCCCAACTTCCCGTCCATTTTCAGCTTCCCAACTTAATTAATAATTTCCACCATGGTAAAAGAACGTGAACAGCTTAATGCCGAATGGGAACGGTTCAGACATTTCTTTAAGCGTGAAGAGCTGCCCGCCAAAACAATTCTGTTAAAGGAAGGTCAGACTTCAGAAAGAATGTTTTACATCGAAAAAGGTTGTATAAGGTTATCGTTCAACAAGGATGGAAAGGACATAACGTTTCAGTTCTTCTTCGAAGGTGAAGGTGTGTCATCTGCCGAGAGTTTTCGGAATGAAGAGCCGAGTTTATTTTCCATTGAGACAATCGAACCTTCTATACTACACATATTAAGCAAGAAGGATTACTTCACCATAATAGAAAGCTCACCGCTTATCAAGCAGTCGCTGGAGCAACAAACTTTCGAGCGGTTAATGTATTATCAAAAGCTGTTTCTCTCCCGAATTAAAAATAGTCCGGAGGAGAGGTATAATGAATTGGTAAAGCAAAGTCCGCATATACTGCAGCGGGTGCCGCAGCATTATATAGCATCGTTTTTAGGCATTACTTCCGTTTCGTTAAGCAGGATCAGAAACAGGAGATAGTATTTATTAACAATTGTTATCGTTCCACGGAGGTATCTCGCGCCAACTTTGTCTTAACAAAACCCAAAAGCGATGAAACAATTTAAAATTCAAATCTCCCAGAACGAAATCAACGATCTGAACGAACGCCTGACAAAAACGCGTTGGCCCAACGAAACGATCAACGAAGGTTGGAAAAAAGGTGCACCAACAGATTATTTAAAACAGCTGACTGATTATTGGCTGAACAAATTCGATTGGAAAAAACAGGAAGCGCTGTTGAATAAATATCCGCAGTTCATTACTGAAATTGATGGACAGAACATTCACTTCCTCCATATAAAATCCGGCAATGCCGATGCTACGCCACTCATGTTGATTCACGGCTGGCCAGGTTCCTTCGCTGACTTCATCAACGTTATCGAACCACTTACCAATCCTCGCGAAGAGAATGCCGCAAGCTTTCATTTGGTTATACCATCTATACCGGGCTTTGGTTTTTCAACGCCTGTGAAAGAGAAAGGATGGAATATGTTTCGCATCGCAGCAGCGTTCAGCACGTTGATGGAGCAATTAGGCTATGCAAAGTTCGCGGTGCACGGTGGTGATATGGGTGCAGGTATAACCAGCATCATGTCGGCATTGGCAGCACACAAACTTATCGGAACTCATATTAACACCGACTTCTACTCGGTAGCAGGCTTGGGTATGTTTCCTTCGGATACTTCATTCTTAACAGAGGAAGAAATACCAAGACTCGAACGCATGAAAGCCTATAAAAAGAACGGCACCGCGTATCTGGAGATACAATCGACACGGCCACAAACAGTAGCCTATGCGTTGTGCGATAGTCCGGTGGCACAACTGGGTTGGATGATCGAGAAGTATAAAGAGTGGACTGACGAAGACAAAAATTTACCGGAAGAGGCTATACATATAGATCAGATTCTCACGAATGTATCTTTATATTGGTTCAACCAAATCGGAGCATCCAGTGCAGAGATACTATATGAAAACATGAGTATGGCTTTTAACTGGGGAGGTGATGATGGCGGCTCGCAGGATGCCAACCAATGGGCACAACCAAAAGTACCCGCTGCCATGACGGTATATGCAAAGAATGAAGATGAATCGCTCTTTAAAAAACTGATGTCATTTACAGGAGAACCTGATCACTATATATTTCACAACAAAGGTGGCCACTTCCCGGCTATGGAAGTTCCGGAATTGTTTGTGAACGATCTCAGAGAAGTATTCGCGCAACGTATTGCTTAGTATGAAGGCAAAAGAATTGATAGAATTAAGATTGATGAATCAGGGATTAACATCTGCGCAGTTTAATACCTGCGCAGATGTTGTCTCACATTTCGGAGCCATGCAGTCGCAGGATTACCCGATGGCTAAATGGGCCGTTGGTATGCGCATGCAAAAGACTTCCGACTCAGCTATAGAAGCAAGTATAAACGCAGGCGAAATTATCCGCACACATATACTTCGCCCGACATGGCACTTTGTGCATGCTAACGATATCCGGTGGATGATGGAACTCTCGGCACCTAACGTGAAGAAGGCAACGCAGTATGTCGACAAGCAGGTTGGTCTTACAGATGCCGTCTTTAAAAAAGCATGGAAGGTAATAGAGGCGGAATTGGTCCGCGACCACAACCTAACAAAAGAAGAGTTAACCGATCGGCTTGCTAAAAAGAAAATCAAAGTAGAAGGGTTACTCGCCACGCAGATATTAATACGTGCCGAGTTGGACATGCGTATAAGCAATGGCGTACGAAAAGAAAACAAAGTCACCTATGCACTCTTCGATGAAAGAGTTCCACCTTCAGAAAGCATTTCCCGTAAGGACGCACTGGTTAAACTTGCATCGGTATATTTCAAATCGAGAGGTCCTGCTACTGCAAAAGATTTCGCATGGTGGAGCGGTTTGAATATGGCGGATGCAACATTCGGAATATCCGGACTAGGTTCAGAATTGAAAACGGCCTCCGTTGACGGATTGAATTATTTATACTTTGAGAATACGCTGGATCATAAGCAGAAAGTAACAGCGCTACTTCCTGCGTATGATGAATATATGGTTGGCTATACCGAAGGCAGAGATATAGCCTTTCCGGCAGACGCAGACAAATCGTTTCTCGGCAATGGTATATTCAAGCCCATCGTTTTATTTAATAATACCATCGCCGGCATCTGGAAAAAGACAAAAAAGGAACCCTTTGCTGAAATTGAGTTTATAAACAACAGTAAAAAGTATAGTAGTATAACTTCAAAAGTTGAATCGCTAAAGGTATTTCTACAGAAATAAATCATTATAACGAAACACAGCTATAGTTAAGAGTTGGCAATAATTTCCACCAGCTCATTCACGAGATCAGACGCCTCTACCGTTGAATCGTTTGACGCGATAATCATAATGGTATCAGATTCCGGAAAATGAAACGCTACTGCGGAAAAAATCTCATTGCCGCCATCATGCCAATATACCTTGCCTAAAGGACTATCATCAACAACCCAGCCATAGCTATAGTAGCTGGACTCATTTCCTTCGCGCACGTAGGGAGTCAGGTACTTGGTTAATGCGTTATTATCAAACACCTTCTTTTCGTTTAATGCTATTATCCAGGTATACATTTCCTCTACAGTTGTGAGTATACCTCCGTTGGCGCGAAGATGCCATGCGGGTCCATCTTCAAGCCATGGTTTTTCGGTGGGCTTGCCGTCATCCTCACCATTCATATAGCCTACAGCTATTCGATCCCGGAAAGAATTACTCTTGAGCAAATTATAACCCGTTGCTTTCATTCCTGCAAGGTTGAATAAATTCGTTATTAAAAACGATTCGTACGATTGATCGCTTACTTCTTCGAGAATGATTCCCAGCAAGCTATAGCCTACGTTTGAGTATGCGTAATTTTTGCCTGGCTTAAACTGCAATTCAGATTCAAATGCTAATTCCAGAAATTCATCTTTAGTTACCAGATCATAGTCATCTCCCAGCACATCATCAAAGCCTGCTGAATGTGTTAGCAGTTGATGTATAGTTATATCGGCTTTGTCTACTGGAACATCTTCAAAAAAATCAGCGAGTGTTTGCTCTACGGCTAGCAGTCCTAGTGCTTCTGCTTTAACAATGGCAGCACCAGTAAATTGTTTTGTAAGCGAACCGAAGTCAAATATAGTTTCAGATGTATTTTCAATTTGCTTCTGCTCATCAGCAAATCCGTATCCGTTGCGTATCAACGCGTCACCTTTGTGAACAATCATTACGCTTCCAGAAAAACCCTGCTGTTCGTAACGCTGCATTCTGTCTTCCAGCTTTTCGCGAAGTGAAGGAGATTCATCATCCTTACAGCTTAGCACACAGATACCCAAAATCAGTATCAATATCTTTCTAATCCTTATCATACGTAGCATGTTTGTTATTACTAATGTTTGATTGTATAAAGCGAGACGTTATAGCCGGCAAACGTGCCGAGTCCGTTCGTGATGTTTGTTGCTATCTGTACAGGTTCTGTCAGGTCACCACTCTCTTCCTGTTCCTGCTGAAAATCGGATGTGCGCAAATATTCGTAGTACTCACGTGGGATATACTTCAACACAAATTTTATATTCTGATCTTTATTCAGGTTGATCAGCGTAGGTATAATGAAAAACTTGAGTGTGACGGCCTCTCCATTGAAACCTTCATCACTGAAGTATATATACTTTAATCCATCAATCTCACCCGGACCACCACCAATCTCAACATCTGTGTTGCCGCTGGTATTTACCTTTAGTTCTTCAACTAATATTTCATTCAGACTTCCATTCAGGTCGTCCGTACAACCGCTGCTGCAATTCTGAACAAGAACTTCCAGTGCGTAGTAGTTAGCCGTTTCGCTCGGATCAGTAAATACTATATCTGCCGGATATCCGTATTTGTCAGAGCTGATATATTTAATCTCATTCGACATTTGCGCGCGTGATATACTCACAGGCTCAGGTATGTGGCTGCTAGCCGAAAAAGTCTGCTCGTCACGTGTTGTCTCAAAACTATACTTGTTGTGCATTGAAGGAACGAGATTACTAACATATACTCCCTGTGCATTAGCAGTAACTTCCTCTACCAATTCATCATTCTCCATCAATTTTATTTTCAGGTCTTTGTTTCGCTGAATCGTTTCGGGATGAAGAATCGGTGTAGTGTTGAACACATCGATGCTCAACGGACTTCCCGGACGAAAGAAAGAGTATATCACCAAACCCGGCCCATTATCCGGAAGCTGAGGATCAACGGTAGTCTCGCATGAGATTAAAATAATAGCCAGTATAAATATAGCGTTACGCATGCGTCTAAAATTTAAATTGATAACTGATGTTAGGAATCACCGGGAAGATTGCGAGCTGCCAGAATTTCTTATTCAGCTGTGTCTCATCATCCAGTTCAATATAGATTGGATTAAGTCTGCTATAAGCATTATATACTCCGAAGATCCACTTCCTCTCTCCCCAGCGTTTTGTTTTTTTGAAGCTGATGCTCAGATCCAGTCTGTGGTAATCTTTCATGCGCGA
Organism: uncultured Chitinophaga sp.; assembly: GCA_966211525.1. Classification (GTDB taxonomy): domain Bacteria; phylum Bacteroidota; class Bacteroidia; order Cytophagales; family Cyclobacteriaceae; genus Ohtaekwangia. The sequence continues at coordinate 6,316 of CBIHOZ010000236.1, forward strand.
TGAATTTCTGCCCGGGTAATGCTTCACAAAATCTTCATAGCCGGGTTCGTTCGAATTCCACACAGCTTTCGGATACGTAGACGTTGGCAATGTTACCGCGTTGCCCGTATTATATACCCACACAGCACCAAAGTCTATTCGATCATTTATGGCAAGATTATATACGACAGATACATTGTGCCTTCTGTCGTAACGGTACGGGAAGGGCTTTCCAAAATTCAGGCGATCAAACTCTCGCATCGATTTCGACCAGGTATAGGCAATCCAGCCTGTAGATATCCCAGACTTCTTCTGAACAAAAAGCTCAACGCCATAACTTTTGCCTTTGCCGAACTCAACCTTATTTTCCCATTCACTATCAATATCCAGAAAGCCAGCGCCATCTTTATACTCGATCAGGTTGTCCATCGATTTATAGTAGCCTTCAACAGAAATTTCAAAACGCTTATATACCGATGACAATCCCAGCGCCACCTGATCCGACAACTGTGGCTTAACACGCTCTGTAGAAGGCACCCACAAATCCGTTGGCAAGCCGATGCCAGAATTCACAAGCAGATGTATATACTGTGCCATGCGCGCGTACGATGCCTTTAATGAAAGCGCATTACTAAGCCGTTGGTTGACAGTGAACCGCGGCTGCAACGATGTATAGGTTTTCGCTCCGGCACGCGCTGCAGAATAGTGCACCCCTATGTTAGCGTGTGTAGAGGGTGACAACGTGACTTCATCTTCCGCATATATATACATTTCACCGAGATTGATTTCGGGAGAACCGAAGGTTGTATCCGTTTGTATATGCGACTTAAAAGTAGAGAACCCCGGACGCAGCGTGTGATACACTACATTTGCACCGAACTTAATGACGTGATCGTTATTCAGAAAATAATCAAAATCCATTTTCAAACCCACATCGCTGATGTTGGAGTGATACTGATTATTTCGCGATATATCCGGTGTATTTAATTCACCGGAGTATTGATAACTTACCGTTCTATCCAGTTCGAACTGATACCGAGTATAAGTAGCGGTGAGGTTACTGAAAAGCTGATCGGTATATTTGTGATTCCATCTGAACGCAGACGTCACGTTTCCCCATTTGATTTCAGCACGCTCATCTTCTTTCATGTCTGTCTCTTCGAGACTATAATCATCGTATAGTCTGTCGCGACCCGCATAGAAGCTGAGGTATATTCTGTCTTTCGGTGATACAATGTGATTTATTTTTGCATTTAAGTCCCAGAAACTCGCTCCCATTATTCTGTCGCTGTTGGCGAGTTTCGCAAAGGGAACAGTAAGAGCATCTATATACGTACGCCTCGCCGATAGCATGAACGATGTCTTGCCTGTATTGATCGGACCATTCACCGTAACGCGCGAAGCAACCAAACCTACGGCCCCTTCTCCTTCAAACTTGTGAAGATTACCTTCTTTCATTTGAATGTCTACAATAGAAGATAGTCGTCCACCATATCGCGCAGGGAAACCACCCTTGATCAACTCGACACTATTGATAGCATCGGCATTGAAGACCGAGAAAAATCCAAAGAGATGATTCGCATTATATACCGGTACACCATCAAGCAAAATCAGGTTTTGATCGGGTCCGCCTCCGCGTACCTGGAAGCCTGCAGTACCTTCTGATGCCGCCTGCACACCCGGCAGCAGTTGCAAGGTTTTGAGTATATCTGTCTCGCCCATAAATACCGGTATCTTTTTAATCTTATCAGGCGACAGTCTTATTGTACTGATCTCGGGTAATTCGCGGATGTCGTCAGCGGATATCAGTACTTCATCCAACACGCTCTCTTCTTTCGAAAGGGTAATCAGCAATTCATCACCGGCATCTTTTATACTCAGCTTCGTATAGGTATATCCCACAAAGCTTATAGCAATTGAATCACCCGATGTATCAAGACTAAAGAAACCAAATGTATTCGCAGCAACACCCTTACCGCTGGCAAGATCAATTATATTCGCACCAACCAAAGTTTCTCCCGATTCGGCATCGCGAACAAAGCCGCTAATCTTTCTTGTTGACTTGTTACGCTTTCTGAAAATCAGCAGATCGCCTTTGCGCACAACTTCAATTCCATACGGTTTAAGTAACTGTTCGAGCTGCTTCGGATCATTCAGATTTACGCCTTCGTTCACCGTAAGGGTAACATTGGCAAGCTTCTCCGGATACGCGAACTTGAATTGCGTGTGCTTCTCGAGGTAAGTAACCAGGTCGCTGAAGCGTTCTATTTTTACATCGTTACTTTGTGAATAGACAAATGAAGCCGCCAACAACACACAGAGAAAAATTAAACCACTAGCAGCCTTTACCATAGATATATATTTTGTCGGAGTCGCGTTTCCATTCTACACCAAGTGTCTCTTTAATGATCACGAGTATATCATCCATAGTTTCGTATTCAATTTTAGCAGAGAGTGTGCACGATGCTACAGATGGAGCAGCGACTACCGTTTTATTGAAGAGCTTCGAGAGCATCGCAGCCACTTCCTGAAGTGATTTATCTTTCAAGACTAATGTACCAGAATACCACGCAAAGTCATTAGCATCCCAAGTCATCACAGATAACTTACCCGTTGAAGAAATTATACCTTTTTCTCCCGCTTGTAATTTTAGAAACTCGCTACCCGCCTGCAGACGTACTACACCGGAGCACACCGTAACCTCCGCAGCC
>CBIHOZ010000237.1:0-8962 GCA_966211525.1 uncultured Chitinophaga sp.
AGAAGATGAAGAAAATTGATCTGTGGCTGGGTCAGATCCTGAAAATCTGGGAAGACCGCTTCAACAACCTAGATGCTTACCTGGAAAAGCTTCAAAAGAATAAACGATAACACCATGGAAAATAACCAAAGCAAACAAATACGCAACACGCGAATGTTCAAAGCTCCGGTTGATCTCGTGTGGGAAGTATGGGCTAAATCGGAACACATTGCTAACTGGTGGGGACCTAACGGATTTACCAATACCATTCACAGCATGGACTTTAAAGAAGGTGGTGAATGGACATTGACCATGCATGGACCGGACGGAACAAATTATCCGAACAGAAGCATCTTCAAAGAAATTATACCGTTAAAGAAAATTGTGTTCGAGCACTTCAATCCGCATTTCATCACCACCGTTCTGTTCGAAGCAAAAGGTGAAGAAACACAAATTGACTGGTCGCTGGAATTTGACACAGTCGAGATGCGCGACATCGTAGTGAAAGCGCATAAAGCAGACGAAGGTCAAAAACAAAATCTCGACAAACTCGAACACTATATTTCGCTGCATCTGCAGAAACAGAACGTATAGTATATATAGTGTGTGTACTCCAGGTAGTCAGACACGCAGTGAACCGCGGAATCCCCTCACAGCATAGTAGGACTCTGCTCCGTTGTGATACAGGAATACCTGGTCGTAACGGCGATCACAAAATAGCGCGCCTCCAAGTTCACGAACAGCAACCGGAGTTTTTACCCAGCTCGATGTTTTCAAATCGAATTCTCCGAGTTCCTGCAACGCGCGATATTGTTCTTCCGTCAGAATTTCAATGCCCATGGCAGCCGCCATTTCGATGGCGCTGTTCTTGGGCTTATGTTCTTTCCTCGACTCCAGTGCTTCAGCATCATAGCAAATACTTCTGCGCCCTTTCGGAGTTTCTGCTGAACAATCATAGAATATATACTCGTCTGCTTTTTTATCATAGCCAACAACGTCCGGTTCGCCTCCGCTTACTTCCATTTCACTAAGCGACCAAAGTTTATCCGGACTTGCTTCGAGCCTGGTTTCCACATCAGTCCACTTGATACTTTTATGGCGCTTCATATTTTTCTCGAAGCGCGTCTTCAGAATCTTAAGAAGTTCTTCGCTGTCGGCTTGTGACAATTTCTTTTTAGTGCCTTTCATATATATACTATACGTTATGAGTTAAAAATAATTGTTGTTAATGCATTTCAAGATGCTACTCGTCATCCAGTCCTCTCCCATCCAGAATTTGCTCCACATACTTTTCAACTCTGGCGGATCTCGTTTTGGATTGCTTCGCAGATGAAAAATAAAAAAGATAAGCCCGCTGCCGGCCTGGCGTTAACGCCTTAAAAGCAGTTTTCAAGGCACGGTTCTTATCGAGTTTATTCTGAAATTCTTCCGGGACTGCAAACTCTGAAGTCTTCTTAAATTCTACTTTCAAACCGGATTCCTCTACTTTTACAGCTTCATAGATATAGGACTTCAAAGTCAAATTCAGTTTCACAATTTCCTGTACATTGGTGAATCGGATCTGCCGTGCAGATTGTACATTCTCGGTCTGCTGGACCAGGATACCTTTCGGATCTTTCAACAGTGCACCTTTGAAGAACAGCAACGCGCAGTAATCTTTAAACCCGTGTATTAGAACTATATTCTTCTTCTCAAATGTATAACAAGGATTGTCCCACTTCAATTCTTCCGTTAACTGACAATCAAGAACGATCGACCGCAATGTCTCAAACTCTTTCTGCCATTTTTTGGCTTTGATAAAATAGAAATCAACCTTGGGATTCATGTTAATTATTTTGAGTTAATAAAACTACCTTTCTTTCAGCAGGCCTGAAATACCATGATACCACCGTAAGCACCAACAGTAGCAACGAAGGGTATATTTCATTCAACGTGCCGGATGCTATATGGGAAAATGCGGCACCCGTCATCGAAAAGAAAAAGCCTGCATAAGCCCACTCCTTCACCACCGGAAACCTAGGAATCAATATTGCTATAACACCTAAAATTTTCCAGACACCTAGTATAGTTAAAAAATAATCAGGATACCCAAGACGGCTCATTAAATCTATCTCTTCTTTTCTCTTGAGCAACTGTACCAGGCCGGTTGACACCATACCCAAGGAAAGCCACAGCGTAGCAATCCAGTAAATGATTTTATTTCTCTTTGACATACTTTCGTTATTTAAGTTTGCTTACTACTTTTTGCAACAGGTTATGCGCCATATTTATACCTTGCGCGAACGGTAGCTTCAGCATCTGATCGCGAAGCTCACCAGATTTATATACTATATGCAATGTGAGTTTACTTGTATCGTCTGTAAGTTTTTCAAATTCCAGGAACTCGAGTTGTGGAGCGAAAGGTGTATTTTCCATTTCAAACGTGCGGACAATTTTTTTCTCCGGTATAAATTCATGGAACACACCATTAGCCTGGAACACTACATTTCCCTGCTCGTCCTTGGTTTGGTATTGCCAGCCACCGTGTTTTTTGCCTTCGAACTTCAGCACATTGGTACTCATCCATTGTTCAATAATTTCGGGTTCAACGTGCGCTCTGAAAAGTAAATCCAGCGGCAAATCAAACTCGCGCGTTATTACCAGGTCGTGCTTGCCTTCTTCGGCATCGATTTTTGTTTTTCTTTCCATGATTATACTATTTTTTGGGTTTGTATTTCTTCATGATGGATTCTAATTTATTAAACCGTTCGTCCCACAGTTTACGAAACGGCTCAATGAAGTCTGCAATCTCTTTGATCTTCTTGGGATTTAAGTGATAATATATTTCTCTTCCGTTCTGTTCCTGTTCCAACAATTCACACTCGGTAAGTATTGCCAGGTGTTTGGAAACCGTTGGTCTTGCTGTATCAAAGTTTGAAGCTATTGCACCTGCTGTCATCGACTGCGAAGCAACCAACAGAAGTATAGCCCTTCGTGTCGGGTCCGCTATGGCCTGAAATACATCTCTTCGTAAATTCATCGTGTAGCTATTTGACTACAAATATACGCGTAGCCACTTAACTACATAATATTTTCGTGAGATTTTTTTAATCTTGAGGAAAATATCGGATACAACATATATCGATGACCATGTTTGAGACAACGCCAGCGCATCATCATTTACTTTTACTCCGAATCCATTAACTTCAACATAAGATGAAAGAAACTTCCATTGAATCATTTACACCCGGCAGTCGTCAGCAATGGCGAAAGTGGTTACAGAAAAATCACAACAAAACACAATCGGTATGGCTGATACTTCACCGGAAGGAATCCGGTATACCTACTCTTGACTGGAGTGACGCTGTTGACGAAGCGCTTTGTTTTGGATGGATCGATAGTATTCGAAAATCTGTTGACGAAGAAAAATTCATGCAACGTTTCAGCGTACGAAAACCCAACAGCACCTGGTCGAAGATAAACAAGCAGAAAATCAAACGGCTTATAAAAGAAGGACTGATGACAGAAGCCGGAATGCAGGTAATTAAGGTCGCTAAACAAAATGGGTCTTGGTCTGTCTTAGATGACGTAGAGGAACATATTATTCCTAAAGACCTGGAAGCTGCATTCAAAAAAAAGGCCGGTTCAAAAAGTCATTTTCTAATTTTAAGCAAATCGAAACGCAGAGCTATGCTGTTATCACTGGCATTAACGAAGCGACCGGAGACACGCGTTCTGCGCATTTCCAAAATTGCAGAACACTGCGCGAAGAAGCTTACCTCCGATTTTACGTGATAGAATTTTCACCGGGAACAAGTTTTTATGAGTCTGATCTATCTATAGCCTATGAAAACAGAAAAACAAAAAATGCTTGCCGGTGAGCTATACAATGCTCTCGACAAAGAGATCTCCGATGAAAGAACCGCTACACGTCTCCTGCTGAAGCGATTGAATGAAACAGCCGAGAATGAGACCGTACTTCGGGCTGAAATACTGAAGCAACTGTTGCCTCATGCTTCCGATGGATTGTGGATACAGCCTCCCTTCTACTGCGATTATGGCTATAACATCAGGCTCGGCGAGAAAGTATTTTTCAACTTCAATTGTGTTGTTCTGGATGTAACCTATGTTACGATCGGAAGTCGCACACTCTTCGGTCCTAACGTACAAATCTATACCGCTACACATCCATTGGATTTCCGCGAACGTGCTACAGGTCTTGAGTATGCGAAACCGATCACCATCGGAGAAGATGTGTGGATTGGCGGAAGCGCTGTGATCTGTCCAGGGGTAAACATTGGTGATCGAACCGTGATTGGCGCAGGCAGTGTTGTAACAAAAGATATCCCTGCAGATGTATTTGCTGCCGGCAATCCCTGCAAACCGATCAGGTCTTTGGATTCGTCTCGCGTTAGTTAAGGTTCGCTCCTCTTTAATGCTGTAAAACTCTGATAGAAAGCCGGACTTGAATTTTTTCATCAAAGCGCTTTGAAATACAAAGTGCTTTTAAATATCTTTACATGTCTTTCAATCAGAAGATTATAAACAGCATAACAAGGAATAACTATGAGCAACAAATCAGAAGTAGTAATGAGCAGAAATTCAATCATCCTGAATTCGATAAGCCTCTTCTTTGGCGTGATATTTTTTGCAATCGGTGTGATAAACACCTTCTGGGGTAACGATCCCGGCTTCGGAGTTTTTATAGTACTTCTTTCCCTGGTATACTTCCCTCCTATAACTGCCATGATAAAGGAAAAGACAGGTCGCAATGTCCCAGGGATTATCAAAATCCTGTTAGGCCTCTTTATTCTCTGGGCTGCCCTGGGTGTCGGTGAACTCTTCGACAAGATTGACCTGATGATAGCGGATTTATAGTCTGCCGTAGCGACTGCGACTATACCAACTCAGGTATCAAAGTATATTCCGAACGAAAAGCTCGTCTATAGCTTTTGCCGATAACTTGTTACCTGACTTGTTAACACATTCATCAAAAGAGAGCATATTTGCATTGGTGAACGACATCGTCACCGATGCTTATGATGAAATCTATTCTTGTACTGTTTGTATTTTGTTCTTTTCAGGTATGCGCCCAACATTATCAAAAAGATCTGCTCAGGCAATTTGAAAAGATATCCTATTGGGCAGACTATGACGGCTCCGATTCTAAAATTAATCAGTACGATTCATTAGAACGTGCGAACAAGGTATTTGCTGCCAAATTGTTGTTCTATACATCGCAGCAACCTTCTTCAATAACCGATCCGCTTACTGCCCTCCGCGACAAAGGTCTTCAGATCGCAACCTCTGGTGACGGTCTTTTCAGAATATACTCATGGGACGACCAGACTGGCGGCACCATGCGTTACTTCAAAACTATATTTCAATATAAAAGCAATGGAAAACTGTATTCAAAAGTAATTCGCGATGAGACTTCGCAGGAAGAACTTGGCGACTGGTATTCCGATATTTATACTTTAACAAATGCCGCGAAGACATATTATATCGCAGTCAGGCACGGTATTTACTCTTCGAAGGATTGCTATCAGGGTATAAAAATATTCAGCATGGCAAACGGTGCATTACAGCACGATGTGAAACTCATCAAGACGAAAACCGGTATACGAAATGAGTTGGGATTTAACTTTGATTTCTTCTCGGTTGTAGACAGAACCGAACGCCCGGTAAAGCTCATTGATTACAATGCAAACGAAAAGACCATTCGTATTCCTGTCGTGTGGGAAAATGGCAAAGTAACGGGCAAGCACATCGTATATCAATTTACAGGCGAGTATTTTGAGAAGATGCAATGAAGTATAACTACTTCTTTTAGTTGCAGATATTTAGCCACCGGCCACAGTACATCCAGCACTTCGTCAGGCAAAAGCGTGTGGAGCTGTGCAAGTATATAGGGATAGTTTACATAGTGATTACTACTTCCGTGTCTTCGCACGACTAAGTAAAATACGTTAGATTCAGCTTTAATCTTACTTCACAACGGTAAGTATACTGGCGGTTGCATATATTTAGCTATATGCGAAAACTTCTGTTAGCTATCCTTCTTGTTGCAACCTGCATCCACGCAAAAGCACAACGACAGTTTTGGGGCACAGCCAGTTCAGGCGGCCAACACAACAACGGTTTCATTTTTAAAACAGACTCGATCGGTGACAATCTTGAAATTGTCCATCATTTTAAAAGTGAAGTAGACGGTGCAAACATCAGCGCACTCCTGCTCGCCAGCAATAACAAACTATACGGACTCGCATCTTCCGGCGGTCAGGGTGGAAGTACCAGTGTATTTTCAAGCGGTACATTTTTCGAATATGATCTCATTACCAACCAGTTTAGGGTTATTGAACATTTAGGTCCGTTAAGCACCAATTTGCCTAGTATATATATGCCCAAAGCCGAAGGACAACGTGCCTTAACAGAAGTATCGCCTGGTCTCATTTACGGACTGGCGCGGCAGGGCGAGTATGTATTCTCCTATAACTTCAACACCGGTGTGTTTGCTAAACCTTTTACGGTGCCAACCTTCCAGGGTGGTAGTACCAACAGCACAATGTTCAACCGCTTTGCTGAAGCATTTTACAAAGCAGCGGATGGAAATTTATACGCGGCAACATCCACCAATTCAAGTTGTCCGGTTGCCAATCCAAACATGGGTTCTATCATTCGGGTCATTCCTTCTACCAACACCCTTGCTATACGTTACAGAAGTGTGTGCCTGATAGACAACGGCTATATATATAACGGCCACTTTGCTGAAGCAGGTGGTAAACTTTATGGAACAACAAACTTTGGAGGCACATCGAATCAGGGCGTAATTTTTGAATATACTCCGGCCGCCAACACGTATACCAAACGTCACGACTTTCATGGAGGCGTGCTTACCAACAGCTTCTACCCTACGTCACTTGTATTTGGCAAGAATGGAAAACTATATGGAACTGCACAAGGTGGTGGTGCTCCGGAACCAAATCTGGCCAGTGGCGGAGGTATACTATACGAGTTTGATCTGGCTACAAATACTTTTACAAAAAAATACGATTTCCTCCTCGGTACCGGGTGGTTTGGAGATGTAGGCACCTTCCCTTCTTCGCTCATCAGCAGTGCCAATGGTAAACTGTATGGTTGCACCGAGTACGGAATCTTTGAGTATAATACTGCTACAAGCGAACTTCGCATGGCCGGACGCTTTTGGACACGAGGCTTCGCTCCTTCTATACTCCAGGTATGCCGGAAGCCATCGTATCAACATCAGGAAGTTACTACACACGAGTTATGTAGGGATGCTGCGTTTACACTTGACCTCACAAGTCCTAATGCTACATCTATAGTCTGGAAACATAACAATGTTACCGATGCATCGCGGACAACCTCTGCATTGAACTTTGAGACATTTACGGCAGCGGATGCCGGCACCTGGGTATGTACACTTACAAATGAATGCGGCACCACAACACCGCAGACCATTACACTTGTCCTGAACGATCCTGCACAACCCGCAATCACTACGGAAGAGCCCGCTATATTTTGCAGCGGAGAAACCATCACACTCGCAGCGCCGGAAGGATTTGACAGCTATACCTGGTCTACTGGTGAAACATCGCGCGAAATTATTGTAGATGAAAGCGGAGACTATACCGTGAGCGTAAACAATGGCTGTGAAAGCCCGGTGTCTCAACCCGTAACGGTAACGGTACTTCCGCTACCGGCTGCACCGGCAAGTATAGAATCAACAGCCTATAACAAATTGAAAGCTGTTGGAAGTACAACACGGTATGAATGGACTTTTAACGGCACCTTATTGAGTGACCAGACTTCAGAAATCACCATAACGGAAAGCGGAGTTTACCAAGTGCGCAGCGTTAGTGAAGACGGGTGTCGCTCTGAAACTTTTGCATCCCTTTCTTTTGTTGTTACCGGGCTCGAAGCGACAGCAAAAGAACAACTGGCAATCTACCCGAACCCCAGCCGTGGCGTTGTAAACGTCCGCGTATCAGCAGAAATGATCGGGCCGGTAGAGGTATCGTTGTACAACGCGAGCGGTCAATTGATCTCAAAACGTTCCGCACATTTCAACGCTGATGAGAATACAATCTCGTTTGGACAACTTCCTGCCGGTATATATAGGCTGCTGCTGCGAAAGGAATCAAAACTGATTTCTGCGAACGTAGTTATTCGATAAGGTAATACAGCGTTGCTCCCCAACGCGAAACTCCACCACTCAGGACAACCAGGGAGGGCTTCTAAGTTTTTTAAATATTTTTTTATGGGCGGGTAGGGTAAATCCGGAATTACCTGTAATCTTAATAAAATCAGCTTATGCCCTTTTTATCCTCAAGATTCCTGGTTCCGACAGGTATTGTCCTGACACTTCTTGCAGCTTCCTGCAGTGACGATGAATCTGCCCCCAGCAAACGTCCGTTGCTCGTTGGCAAACAATGGACAACGGTATACTATGAAATGGATGGTGAAGACATTACCGATGATCGCGAAGCGTGCGAAGAAGACAACACAACCACTTTTTTTGCGGACGGAACTTTCACCGATGATATGGGTGCTATTCTTTGTGAAGAGTCCGAAACAGACGTTCAGGGTACATGGGAGTTCAAGGCGAATGAGACAATCATCAGTATTCGCCCGGCAGGTGAAAGTGCATCCGACTGGAAAATTGTTGAACTCACTGACAACACACTCAAAATCTCACAATATATACAACAGTTCCAGGCGGAAGTTATTGTTGTGATGATACCTCTCTAACAGAAGCGCTTTTATTATTCATGAAACATATATACCAGACCACTAACTATATATTCAGGAATGACACGGGAGGATTTCAAGTCGGTTTTTGATACGTACTATCGTCCGCTAAAGAACTTCCTGTACTATAAACTGGCAGATATAGATTTAGCGGAAGACATTGCGCAAGAGGTGTTTGTCAGGGCTTGGGACAAACGCGATACAATCTTGCTTGAGACAGTAAAGAGCTATCTCT
>CBIHOZ010000238.1:0-8830 GCA_966211525.1 uncultured Chitinophaga sp.
AGGATTTTCAGTCCTTTGCTCTACCAACTGAGCTACATCACCGGGAAATCACCACTGTCTCTTTGTTCGACAGGGGCACAAAAGTATGTAAATTTATATTCGGTGCAAAACTCCAGACGAATTTATTGGAATTAATAGAATAGAGTTATTATCGCGTATGATTCAACAGATTGCTTTTATCATTACTCTGGGCGCAGCCAGCTGGTTTATCTGGAAGCGGGCATCACGTATACGTGCCAATATAAATCTTGGTAAAGACAAAGAAATAAAAGACAATCCTCAGCAGCGGTTATCCAATATGATTCTCGTGGCCCTGGGTCAGAAAAAAATGTTTAAGCGGCCTGTCCCTGCCGTTTTGCATTTAATGATTTATGTAGGCTTCCTCGTTATCAACCTGGAGGTGCTCGAATTTATTATTGATGGTTTGGCGGGTACACACCGAATCTTCGCTCCGTATCTGGGAGGTTTCTATACGGTGCTCATGAATATTTTTGAATTCCTCGCGGTAGCGGTACTACTCTCCTGTGTTTTCTTTTTACTCAGAAGAAATGTTTTAAAGCTGAAAAGATTCTGGGCACGCGAGCTGGTTGGCTGGCCGCGACTTGATGCGAACATTATTTTATGCACGGAGATCGTACTGATGATCGCCATCTTAACCATGAACGCTACCGACCAGGTTCTGCAGCGCTCCAATGAACACTATGCAGCAACCGGTAAATTATTTTTCAGTTCATTCCTGATTCCGCTCTTCGATTCTCTTCCTGAAGGTACACTTATATTTATTGAACGATTTGCCTGGTGGTTTCACATCATCGGTATTCTGGGCTTCGCTATATATGTAACATACTCCAAGCACCTCCACATTTTCCTGGGCTTCCCGAATACATACTTCGCCAACGTAGAGGCTAAGGGTCACATGAAAAATATGCCAGTGGTAACGAACGAAGTAAAAATGATGCTCGGTCTGGCCGATGCGAATGCTGCAGCTGCACCTCCTGCAGAACCGGGACGCTTCGGAGCAAAAGATATAAATGACTTGACCTGGAACAATCTGCTGGCAGCCTACTCATGCACAGAGTGCGGACGCTGTACTTCAGAATGCCCTGCTAATATTACCGGTAAAAAATTGTCGCCACGCAAGATCATGATGGATACGCGCGATCGCATGGAAGATGTTGGAAAGAGTATTGAAAAAGGCGGACCTGGTTTACAGGATGGAAAATCATTACTCGGAGACTATATCACCAAAGAAGAAATCAATGCCTGCACCAGTTGTAATGCCTGTGTTGAAGCTTGTCCGGTAATGATTAATCCACTCGAAATAATTTTAGAACTGAGACGCTACGTTGCCATGGAAGAATCGAGTTCTCCTGCTTCGTGGAACTCAGTGTTTCAGAATATAGAGACCAACTTTGCACCCTGGAAATTTTCTCCGAGCGATCGCTTCAACTGGGCGAAAGACGAGAAGTAAACTATAGCATCACCTAACGACTAACTATAACCATGACTATACATACAATGGCCGACATGGCCGCTAAAGGTGAGACACCCGAAGTTCTTTTTTGGGTGGGTTGTGCCGGATCTTTTGATGATCGTTACAAACGCGTTACAAAAGCATTCGTAAAAATTCTGAATGCTGTTAATATAAAGTTCGCAGTATTGGGTACGGAAGAAACCTGTACAGGCGACCCTGCGAGACGAGCCGGTAATGAATTTCTTTTTCAGATGCAGGCTATGAGCAATATACAGGTGCTAAATGGTTATGGCGTTAAAAAAATTGTTACAGCGTGCCCGCATTGTTTCAACACCATTAAAAATGAATACCCGGAGCTGGGCGGAAACTATGAAGTGATTCACCACTCAACATTCCTTCAGCAATTGATCAACGAAGGAAAGATCAAAGTAGAAGGCGGTGCTTTTAAAGGAAAGAAAATTACGTATCACGATTCCTGTTATCTCGGAAGAGCCAACAATATATATGAAGCACCACGTGCCGTTCTCGAAGCACTTGACGCAGATTTAGTAGAGATGAAGCGATGCCGGACTACAGGATTATGTTGTGGTGCCGGTGGAGCACAAATGTTTAAGGAACCCGAGAAAGGTGATAAAGATATAAATGTAGAGCGCACCGAAGAAGCACTGAGCACAGGCGCCTCCACCATTGCCGTTGCGTGCCCTTTCTGTATGACCATGATGAGCGATGGCGTTAAGAATAAGGAGCGTGAAGCAGATGTGAAGGTGAAAGATCTGGCAGAACTTATTGTTGAGGCCAACGGTTTACAATAAGCTTATTCAGTTGCCCTTGGCAGCTTTTCAAAAAAAATCCTCAAGGCTATGTATATACCATTCGAATCTCTCCCACTACATTCCAGAGTCTGGATTTACCAATCGGGTAAAAAATTTACACCGGCTGATATCGACACAATCTCGAAGGCTCTTGTATCGTTTACTCAGAGCTGGTCTGTACACGGCCAACCTATGGATGCCTCTTTCGATATTCGTCACGATCATTTTATTATTCTTGCTGTAAACGATCAGGCAAGCGGATGCTCCATTGACAGTTCGGTAAGAACCATAAAAGAAATTGGTAGTGCTATTGGTGCCGATTTGTTTGATCGCACACAAGTTGCCTTCCTCGTAAAAGATGAAGTGGTACTACTGAAGCTCGCGGAGCTAAAGCAAAAATTTGAGGAAGGAGTATGGCACGAACAAACGCCAACATTCAATAACCTTGTAGACACAAAAGCAGCGTTGGCAGACAGTTGGGTGGTGGCCGCGGGCACTACGTGGTTAAAACGTTATCTTCCGAAGGAAACCGTATCGCGTTAATTCAATAATTCGTAGCTTTAACAATATATTTAAGCGGTTATGAGGTCTACATTTTTTTCGCTTCTGGTTTTGCTTCTGGTGGTAAGTGCATGTAGCACAGAAAAGAAAGCCCAGAAAGCATTCCTCCTGGGTAAATATCAAAACGCGATCGAACTGTATAAGAAAACAGGAAATAGTCCCAAGGCTAATTTCTTCATTGGCGAATCATACCGTTTGTCTAACCGTCTTAAAGAAGCCGAACAATTTTACGCGAGAGCGGGTGGCCGTGGCATCGACAAAGATTCTGTTAAATTCTATTACGCTCAGGCTTTAAAAGCGAATGCGAAATATGAAGAAGCGAAAAAAGAATACAACGACCTGATCGCTTCATCATCCAACGAGCAACTGAAAGACAGGGCTCGCGCTGAAATGAATGGCCTCGACTATCTCGCCAAGCTGAGCGAAACCACCAGCTACTACAAAGTAAAGAACCTCGAAAGTATAAATACACCGGCCAGCGAGTACTCGCCTGTATATCTCAACAATGAACTATACTTTACATCATCACGTGGGGATGGAAAGATATATGAGGCCGAAGGAAAACCTTTTACCGATCTGTACAAGGTTACCACCAAAGGTGCCAATGTGGATATTAACACAGTTGCCAAATTACCCGATGGTATAAATGACAACATCCGTAATGAAGGATGTGTCACGTTTTCGCCAGACGGAAAAACCATGGTGTTTGCCAAAGGCAACTCGGAAAAGAAAAAAGGCGGTGGAGCAGATGTTGACCTGTATATATCACGCTTCCGTAACAACGTTTGGTCTGAACCTATACCTATAAACATTAACACGCAGTTCAAGAATGAATCCGACCCGGACGCTAAAAACTTCAGCTGGGATTCATCGCCTGCATTTAGTCCCGATGGACGCACGCTTTACTTTGCATCCAACCGTAAAGGTGGTTATGGCGGCACGGATCTATACTCTGCGCAAATGGATTCACGCGGCCGATTTACCCGCGTGCGCAACCTCGGACCGGAGATCAACACTCTTGGAAATGAGTTGTTCCCCTATGTAGCCGAAGATGCTAAACTATATTTCGCTTCGGATAGTCACCCAGGCTATGGTGGCCTTGATATGTTTGTGGTGAAGCGCGCCAATGGCAAAACGCAGATTGAGAATTTAGGTCAGCCCATGAATTCTTCAGATGATGATTTCGGAATTTTCCTTTTCAAACCTGATCGCGGATTCTTTGCTTCCAATCGAAATGGCGGACGAGGTGATGATGACATTTATACTTTTATAAATGAAGATCCGAATCTGAAGGTTGTTAACTACTACCTGCAGGGTATAGCGTATACCGAAGACAAAAATCAGAACAGACAAATTCTGCCAAACACCAAAGTTAGTTTGCTCGATGCCAAAGGCGACATTATGCAAGACTATACCACCGGCAATGATGGCAAGTTTTTGTTCCGGGTTTATGAGAATGAAGATTACAGTCTCGTAGGAGAAACAGATGGCTACCTGATCAAACGCCAGGGATATACCATGAAGGGTAAATCTGTTGATCCAAATACGTTGAAAGATCTGATTACGACCATTACACTCGATACGGTTATTGTACTCGACAGGATCGAGCTCAACCGAATCTTTGTGATGGAGAATATATACTATAACTATAACAAATCTGATATTCGTCCGGATGCAGCAAAAGAACTTGATAAGCTTGTTCAGTTGCTCGTGGATAATCCGGAGATCAAAATAGAATTGGGATCACACACCGATAGTGTCGATACAGACGATTATAACCAGCGCCTTTCACAAAGACGTGCAGAGTCTGCAGTAGCATATATCGTACAGCATGGTATTTCACCCGATCGTCTTGTAGCGAAAGGTTATGGTGAGTCGAAACCTATTGCGCGAAATACAAATCCGGACGGAACCGATAACCCGGTGGGTCGTCAGAAAAACCGTAGAACAGAATTCAAGATTCTTGAAGTTACTGCACGCGTGAAGCCGATCGAAGATGAAGAAGTTGACGAAGAGGATAAGTACTTCAGGGATAACTAAACTTTTATAGCGCGAACTCATTTCTTTAAGAAAACTTAACAGGATACTCAAAGCAGAGTATCCTGTTTTTTATTTCTTTACGTTGACACCAAAATCTATCGAAATGAAAATACGGCACCTGTTATGCTATAGCATCGCGTTGATTTTTATCGCGGCATGCTCGTCTAAAAAAACTCCTGAAAAGAATTTTTCAGAAGCCGTTGCTCCGCTATACGACAGTTTGCTGAAACCGTTTTATCATGGCGTTGCTTCAGGCGATCCGCTGCAAGATCGCGTCATTATCTGGACACGAGTTACCCCAGAAGATTCAGCAGCAACTATACCGGTGCGTTGGGAGATAGCAGCAGACGAGAACTTCGCAAGCATTCTGAAATCTGATTCCATCACTACCGATGCATCGAAGGATTATACGGTTAAGGTGGATGTTGATGGTTTGCAACCTTCGCACCATTATTATTACCGCTTTCATGCGCTTGGAAAAACTTCTCCAAAGGGCCGAACCAAAACATTATCCAATGATGCTATAGATAGTCTGCGCTTTGCTATTGTAAGTTGCAGCAATTGGGAGTTTGGATACTTCAATCCATACGCAATCATTGCTGACAAAGAAGTTGACGCTGTTATACATTTGGGAGACTATATATATGAGTATGCTACCGGTGTATATGGCGATACTACGATCGGAAGAAAAAATCTGCCTGTACATGAAATTGTTTCTCTGAGTGATTATCGCACGCGTTACTCGCAATATCATCTTGATGAAGGCTTGCGAAAGTTGCGCATGCGCCATCCGTTAATAACTATCTGGGACGATCACGAAGTAGCCAATAATGTATATACCGAAGGTGCGCAAAATCATCAACCCGAAGAAGGTGATTTCAATACGCGCAAAGCTGCAGCGCGACAAGCATACTACGAGTGGTTGCCGATTCGCGAAAGCGATAAACTATACCGATCATTTTCCTTTGGAAAGTTGGCAGACCTTATCATGCTGGATGAACGCCTCGAAGGACGCACGGCCCCTGCTGATAGCGCGAGTGCTCCTGATTTTGAAAGCGACAAACGCAGTATGCTCGGTGGTGAGCAGCTGCAGTGGTTTGAGAATTCTCTGAAGAACTCAAATGCTACCTGGAAAGTTATTGGCAACCAGGTTCTCTTTTCCGACCTCAACATCAGTGGTCTTTACAAAAACGACATGCCTAAAAATCTCGATGCATGGGACGGTTATCCTTCCGAGAAAAAACGAATTGAACAATATATAGCAGAAAATAAAATCGCAGATATACTCTTTGTTACAGGCGATACACATGCTTCATGGGCTATCGAAACTTTTGCTGAAGGTCTTGCCAATACAAAAGGTAAACAGGCGCTTGCAGTAGAACTCGGTACAACGAGCGTATCTTCCGGAAACGGAAACGAAGGCAAGCCTGACGATAGTGTAAAGGTGAAAGAACAAAAACTACTCAAACAAAATCCACACATTAAATATCTCAATAACCGCGATCATGGATATTTATTGCTCACGCTATATCCGCAAAGGGCAAAGGCAGAATGGTTCTATGCTGAAACCCTTCGCAGCATCAGCAAAAAAGAAACGCTTGGAAAAGATTTGGCATAGCGCAGGGAAAACATACACTTCAATAACACATATCAAGGCTGTTATATAGCACAAGCAAAAAAGGTTTCATTTCGAAGCCTTTTTTTGTTTTCAGTTGCCATGAACGATGGCACGGTGCTTGCGTTAATACTATAAACAAACCAAGTATAGTATGAAAACGCTGCTACCCGTGCTGTTGATTTTAATAGGCGCTTCTACTCGTGCCTTTGCGTATGATTCTGGTATTGCGATTCAGACCGAAGACCGAACCGGTATATTGGTTTCGGTTAATGGAAAACTCTATAACAAACAACCTGGTAAAGTAGTACGTGTGCGAAGCATGCCCGGTTTATTTCACCTTGAAGTAAAAGTGCTTAACCCCTGGAACAAACAGTGGTATATAGTTCGTAAAGATGTTCGCGTTGAAAAAGGATTTGAGTTTCAATACAAAGTTGTTTTTGTAAACAAGCTGAAGCCTGAAATTATAGAAGTAAAGAAGTACCCGATTTACTCGAAGTACTTCCTTAATCCTGTATTATATAACAGACATCCTGTATCGTAATATTTTATCGCTGTCTCTTCGAGAGGATTACGCAGAGAAGTATAATCGCGAAGATGGTGAGGATGCTTGTGTTCCAGAAAACAAAAGGTTGATGGAAGTTCCAGCTGAACAGCCATCCGAAGAAATGGAGAATGCCTCCGAGCAAGGCTCCAAACACACCCATAACAGCACCGAATACCGCTCCGAAAATTCCTATAATACCTCCGAGAATTCCGCCAGCGAGTCCGATCCATATAGGAAAGGTTACGATCAAAAGCACGATGATAAGAATCGTAGAGCTTGATGTGTTTGAACTTCTGCTTTGCATAAGATTGTATTTTGGTACGTTCAATATTGTTTGCAAAAGTCCTACCTGTTTTTAAAAATGCCTTTCCAGACTTCTGGAGGCACTTTTTATTTTTTCATCAGCGTTAATTTGTAAGCAAATGAACAGTACCGCTTACAAATTCGTACACCCGTAAAAATAGAAAAGGCCGGATTGCTCCGACCTCCTCAGTTTAGGTTAAGGTGTAAATCTTTGAATATTTTTTAAAAAGGATACTCTCCTTTTGCTATCACATAGTCAGCTATTTTTCTTCTCGCTTCTTTCAGATTGTATGCATCAATTTTTGTGAAGCGTTTCAATCCCATCAACATCAGGCGTTGTTCATCGCCATCTGCAAAAGCGGAAATTGCTTCTCTTCCGGCTGCAGCAGCTTTACCAATAGCATGATGTAAATATATCAATGCCATTTCTTTTTGAATCTCCGTTGCCTTCTCTCCTTTTTGTGCTATCAGTTTTTCAACGCGCAACAAAACAGATTCTGCTATATAAGCTTCAATAAGTATATCTGCCAGGTTCATGATGATTTCCTGTTGTTCGGAAAGTTTCATCATAAATTTCTGCACAGCCGATCCGGCAATCATCAATCCGGCTTTCTTCAAGTTGGCAAGTGCCTTCTTTTCTTTCACAAATATACCCTCTTCTTCGCTCGCTCCGAAATCAGGTATAGCCATCAGATCTTTTTGCACCGCCATGGCAGGTGTCATCAGATCGATCGTTCCTTTCATGGCGCGCTTCAGCAACATGTCGATGGTGAGCAGGCGGTTAATTTCGTTGGTTCCTTCGAAGATCCGGTTGATACGTGCATCGCGATACGCGCGATCCATCGGACCTTCTGCTGAGAAGCCCATACCACCATAGATCTGAACACCTTCATCGGTAACAAAATCCAAAACTTCAGATCCATGCACTTTTAATATAGCGCACTCAATGGCAAACTCTTCGAGGGCTTTCAAGCGAGCTTTTGACGAATCCATACCTCCCGCTGTAAATGCGTTGTATGCATCATCTATATTTTGGCTGGCGCGATAGTGTGCTGATTCAGAAGCAAACACTTTCGTTACCATTTCAGCAATCTTATGTTTGATAGCACCGAACGATGAAATAGAAACTCCGAATTGTTTACGCTCATTTGAATATTTGGTAGCCAGTGTAACGGTATGCTTGCTTCCGCCAAGTGCTGCTATACCTAACTTGATACGACCGATGTTCAGAATGTTCACCGCGATCTTGAAACCATTCTCACGTTCACTCAGAAGATTTTCAACCGGAACTTTGCAGTCGTTAAAGAAAATCTGGCGGGTAGATGATCCCTTTATACCCATCTTCTTTTCTTCTTCGTTCATGGTTATACCTCCGAAGGATTTCTCTACGATGAAAGCACTGAGATTTTTATCGTTATCGATTTTCGCGAATACAACATATATATCTGCAAAACCTCCGTTGGTGATCCACATTTTCT
>CBIHOZ010000239.1:0-8759 GCA_966211525.1 uncultured Chitinophaga sp.
TCTTTGACTGTGCACATA
Organism: uncultured Chitinophaga sp.; assembly: GCA_966211525.1. Lineage (GTDB taxonomy): Bacteria > Bacteroidota > Bacteroidia > Cytophagales > Cyclobacteriaceae > Ohtaekwangia. Next base: position 19 of record CBIHOZ010000239.1, read on the forward strand.
ACACACACACGTAAACACGCACCAGCGTAAACACTTTTTGCCTATCTTCATGCCCTACTTTACCCTGATAGGCTATGCATGCGTACATCTCCTGGAATGTAAATCCGGATATATATACTTTTCATATAAACGGAAGCGAGTTGCCGCTGCGTTGGTATGGCGTGTTGTTCGCCACTGGCTTTCTTATCGCACAACAGATCTTATACTATATTTTTCGAAAGGATCTGAAACCTTCCGGAGATGTTGATAAACTGACGATCTATCTCATTGTCGGTACCGTAGTAGGTGCACGTCTGGGACACTATATATTTTATGAATGGGAGCTGCTGCTTCGTGCCCCCGGCACGTGGTTCATCAGTCTCATAACACCACCGTTTTCAGGACTAGCCAGTCATGGTGGTACCATTGGAGTGTTACTGGGTATATATCTGTATGTCCGGAAAAAAAATGATCAATCATTCCTTTGGGTAGTAGATCGCATTGCGATTGTAGCACCGCTGACCGGTGCATTTATACGCTTCGGCAACCTGATGAACTCCGAAATCTACGGAGAGCCTACGTTATTGCCCTGGGGATTTATATTCGAACGGGAAACTGATCCGGCATTACTTCCGCTGGTGCCGCGTCATCCCACTCAACTATATGAGATGTTGGTATATCTCCTGTTATTTATCTATGTATTTTATCTTTGGAAATATAAACGGGCCGTTATACCGGTGGGTACTATTACCGCGGTACTGTTAATCGTGCTTTTTACATCGCGCTTCTTAATTGAATTTCTGAAGAACAATCAATCAGGCTTCGAAGACGAACTTCTCCTTAACATGGGCCAGTTGCTCAGCATTCCGGCTATCATCATGGGCATTGTCATTCTGATGACAGGCTATAGAAATGCGAGAAGAATTAAACTATAGTACGATCCCAAACTACAATTCAAATTTTACTCTATATATAACCCAAACACAACTATCATGAACACCACAACTAAGTTGCACACAAACATTACCAACCTCGCATGCATCACACTCATCGGTATATTTGCGATCGGCTGTAACAAAACACAACCAGTAGCTGAGGACAAGCCGGAAGTTTCACCTATTGAAGGTACTTGGGAATTACTTTCTGAAACAAAAATTGAAAAGAGTGATACTACCTTTACACCGGCTGCCAAGAATCAACGGATGATCAAAATCATCAACAAAACACACTTTGCTTTTTTACGTCACGATCTGAATGGAGGCAAAGACTCCACCAATGCTATATATGTAGCGGGAGGGGGCACTTATGATTACAAGGACGGTGCCTATACGGAACATCTTGAGTTTCTAAACCTCCGTGAGTGGGAAAATCATGACTTCCACTTTACTGTAAAAATTCAAAAGGATACCCTTATTCAGCAAGGTCAGGAGAAAGTGGAAGGCACAGATATAGACCGGTATATTATATAAAAGTATATCAAAGTATCGAAATAACCTTACCAGCTACTGTCTTCCGAAGACCAGCATTGAATGCTCCGTTGAGTATTCAATGCCGGTTTCGCATTCATAATATGGTGATAGAAAATACAGATAGACTAAGCACCGGAAAAAGTATTTATCACAATACGCTGAATGTTCAGTTTTTTTTTCGGTACTTAAGGTTACTCAATTGGTGAAACGTCTATTTTCTATATTCATGCTCCTCATTTTCCTGTTCAACGGAATAGGTTACTATGGACTGTTTTACCTGACACGCCAACAACTGCAGACCGATATACTACATAAACTCGATGCCGGTACTTATACCGATAGCCAGACCGTTACGCTGAAAATTCCCTTTGCCCTGCCGTATCAACTTACTCCCGAGGCCGACTATGAACGCGTCAATGGAGACTTCCGGTTTCAGGGCGAGTTTTATAAACTCGTAAAGCAGAAACTCGCCAACGACACCCTATATATTGTCTGCATCCGCGATAATGAAGAGAAGCGTTTAAACACCGTTGTAACAGATTTTATAAAGATTAACCATTCGCTGCCCGCATCATCGAAAGCATTGAAACTTCTGCAGGGCTTCTGCAAAGATTTCGAGTCAGGATTGCAGACCGAAGTTGAGGTACATTCAAGACTTGTTGTCAATATCGTGTCCAAAACAACTAGCCAATACGTTGTATCAGACGCTATCCACGCAAAAACGACACCACCTCCCGAGTGTCTGACATAATCCCGGAACAACCGTTCCCTATAGTTCCTTCGTGGTTTTTCACAGATGCATTCTGACGGTTTTGCGCCAGATCAGGATCTGCTCATCTATATATAGTCTGCGCTATACTGTCGGACTGCATACAGACTTTGCTATATACTTGATCCGGATGCAAATGGAATTGGATCGTGACCACGGTATATTTTAACCAAACCCAACTCCCAAAACAAATTGATGTATGAGATCAACAGTTGTCATACCTATACTATTTTATTGCTTCATACTGTGTATCTCCTGTACACAGAAAAAGAACTGTCATGAGGAGATGATTACCATTCTCAAGAGTGTACGGACAAAGTCTGCCACTGCGCGTAATCAGTTTATGCCTGAAGCAAAAATTGCCTATATGGATTCACTGCTCAATCTGCCACACAGCTCACCGGGCGAAATTGCGTTTTGTAAATACCTCAAAGCAAATGTACTTCTGGAAATAGGACAGGAGGAAGAAGCTATAGCACTTCTGGAAAGTATCGTGGGCACTATTAATCCTTATCAGGCAGAGAAAGTAAATAAAGATCTGGCGCTCGCATACCTGCGACAAGGCGAGCGGAGTAATTGCATCGCCAATCATGCGTCTGCGTCATGCCTGTTGCCTATTCGCGGGCTTGGTATACATCAAAATCGTTCCGGCTCTGAACGTGCCATCGAACTCTACGAGGAAATACTGAAACACGATCCCGATGATCTCGAATCACGCTGGCTTCTCAACATTGCCTATATGACGCTGGGTGAATATCCTGCTAAAGTCCCGGAAAAATTTATACTTCCTAACATGGAAGGCGACACGACACATCGCGTCAATGCGTTTGAAGATATAGCAGCCGATCTGAAACTTGATATGAATACAAGAGCGGGAGGAAGTATTACAGAAGACTTTAACAACGATGGCTACCTGGACATTATTACATGCGGATGGGGACTGGATGATAGCATACTATATTTCATCAATAAGACTGATGGTACGTTTCAGAATGTATCGGCTTCAGCCGGATTGCAGGGAATTTCCGGTGGACTTAATATCATGCAAACCGATTACAACAATGATGGTCTGATGGATGCATTTGTTCTGCGCGGTGCCTGGAAGAATGAGTTTGGACTCGATCCGAATTCCCTGCTGCGTAATAACGGTGACGGAACCTTTACCGATGTGACCACCGAAAGTGGACTGCTGTCTTTTCACCCGACACAAACCGCTACCTGGAATGATTTCAACAACGATGGCTGGCTCGATGTATTTATCGGGAATGAGACTTCACCGCAGGCATATCAGTTGCCGCACCCATGTGAACTATATATCAACAACCAGGATGGCACCTTTACTGAAATCTCCGTAAGCGCCAATTGTAACATTCAAAACTTTGTAAAAGGCGTTACGTCCGGTGACTACGATAATGACGGATGGAAAGATCTGTTTATATCTACGATGGACAACGGACGCCACCTGCTTCGAAACAAAGCCGGTGAACAAGGAAAGGTCTTGTTTGAGGATGTGTCTTCGTATGCAGGTATATATAGTGACAAGGGGAGCAGCTTCCCGACATGGTTCTGGGATTATGATAACGATGGCTGGCTGGACATCTTCGCGTGTGATTACTCTTTTAATCACACTCTTGCATATTATGCAGCGGCAGAGAAACTTTCCATTGCCGCAGGTAATCCGGAGAAGATGTATTTATACCACAACAATCACGATGGCACGTTTACGAATGTAGCCAAAGAACATGGCCTTGATAAGATCGTATTTGCCATGGGCTCCAACTTCGGTGATATTGATAATGATGGTTACCTCGACATGTACCTGGGCACCGGCAATCCCAACTACCAATCCCTTGTTCCCAATAAAATGTTTAAAAATATAGGAGGGGAGAAGTTCGTAGACGTTACAGCGTCTGCCCGCGTTGGTCATTTACAAAAGGGACATGCTGTTTCTTTTGCCGATATGGACAACGATGGCGATCAGGATATATATATCGAGATGGGAGGGGCCTATATCGGTGACGCCTATCAGAATTCATTCTTTATGAATCCCGGCCAGGGCTCCAACAACTGGACAAACATTCACCTAACAGGTAAGAAGGCGAACCGCGCGGCCATTGGATCACGACTAAAAATTACCTTTACAGAAAACGGGAAGAAGAGAACAATATACCGTGATGTAAACTCAGGCGGCAGTTTCGGTTCATCACCGCTGCGCAGAGAGATCGGTCTCGGAACCGCTACGAAAATAGATGAACTCGAGATCCGTTGGCATGGCAGCAGTACCATCGATATTTTCCATAATATACCGGTTAACCAGTATATAAAGATCTCGGAAGGAGACAACACTTTTGAAACCGTACCACTTAAAAAAATAGATTGGGTGTTACCGGAAAAAATCTGTGCACCGTTGGCACTGAAATAACTTGGCTGGTAAATATAGGTATATATCACGAGGGGTAGTGTTAAAACTACCCTTTCTGTTTTTAGTGCGCTCCGGAGGCCGCAATCGCTTTTCCTAATTGCGACCAGTCAAACCCGGTTTCAATACGGCCGTGGTGTAGCGCGGGAAGCTGTGTTGTGATCAGCAGCGTAGTGTCACCCAGGTCTGCGCGGTGATATTGCGGCATTTGCTGCTTGATAGCTTTAACCATTTTAAACGAGGCGCCTGGGAAGAAATGCTGTACCGATTGCTTTAGTCTGGTGATATTGTTCATGCCGTACATTAATACAACGGCTGGCCTATGGGTTGCCATGTTTTCGAGGATTCGTTGTATTCGCATTTCATATACATAGTCTTCATACAATGCACGACTTTTCAGGAAGCCCAGTCGCGGCAAGTCGAGCCAGCTGTAATACCAATCATGATTATGTGGACAAGGCAATGGATATAGTTTGATCAATGCCTCACGCCCCAGAGAAGGCAATAAGAACTGTTCCTTTTGATAGGCGAGTATATCGGTCAGTGTCTCATTCCGGTAGCCATGTACGAAGGCAATCAAATTTTTCCAAACGCCATGTAGCGTGGCATTGCGATCGAACCGGTATTCATAGTGATTGGACACTATATTTGCCTTGGAGCTGCTTTGTCTGAACACAACCTGTTTGTACACTTCACGAACATCGCAAAGCGAGGCAAATGTACTTTGTTGAGTATATAAGTAATTGAACTTCTCGGCTACTTCCTCCGGTAAATCTCCGCCACCTTCTTCGTAACCTATAAACCAGATTCGGGCATTCCATGTGCCATACCCGTAGAAATTGTTTATCCAATAGGTGAGTCGTTCTTCTTCAATTAACATATATAGCTATAGCATCTTGGTCGCTACATTTCAGAGTCGTCCATCAAAAGACAACCCTGAAATGTAGCGAAAGATATTCAACCGTATTATTTCCCTTCACTCCAAGGAGGAGCGATTTTGTTCATGCGCGCATAGGCTATGAGTTGTCCGAGGTGTTCATTTGAGTGGCCAACTACAATCAATATAGCAGACATGCTTGTGAAATCTCCCGGAAACGGAAATTCTACTTTGTTCGCCAGTGCTGCGTCCGGAGTATTCTTAATGGCATTGAGTACTAAATCATACGACTTTTTGAGTTCTGCAGTAATGGCATCTTTTGTCTTCAGATCCTTTTCGAGCGTTTCCATTTTAACACCGTCAGGAATCTTGGCGCCTAACTTGGAGGCAAAAAAGTAATTGGCAGAGACAATGTGGGCGCAGACTTCAGCAACAGAGCGTACGCCTTTCTCAGGAGTCCAGGTATACTTGTCGGCTGGAATTGCCTGAGCGAGTTGCATCACATGTCCGGACACATAGCCAAGCGATCCTGCAGTCTCCTTTTGAAATTGTCCCTGGCAGAATGCCTGTGTTGAACATAACAGCATTGCCACAATGAGTAATTTTTTCATATGCGTTTTGGGGTTGGTGGAAAAGATCACTAAATATAGAAAGAAGACCGGCAGGATTTCAACTTAAAAAACAGAAGTACACCGAACCGGCAGTTTCGCTGCCCGACACGCAAAAACAATATGTCGAAACAGGATCAGCAACTAACTACTGATCCTGTCTGATTAGTTAATCAATGTCAGCATGTGCTCGCGTCTTGCGTTGAAGGTATAGCATGCATGCCGATCGAAACGCCAAGCACGTTAACAGATAGAAGGAATAGAATGGTTTGCTATTGCGCTAATGATTCCACGAGTTCTGACACCTGAATATTTGCCACCAACTTGATGTTTTCTCCCAGGCCGAGATTACCTGTGTCAGTTAGTACATTCCAGGTCATTCCAAAATCCGCGCGGTTGATAACACCTGTCACTTCAAAGCCATGTTTGATTACGCCTTGCGCGCTCCGTTGGGAACCTCCGTACTCAACATTTAACTCAACAGACTTTGTCACACCTTTCAATGTCAAATTACCAACCATTACAAAATTACTACCACCGGCGCTTACAAATGAGGTGGACTCAAAGGTGATGTGTGGATATAGATCGGCTGAAAAAAAGTCACTGTCTAGCAAGTGCACGTCACGTTGCGCTTGATTTGTATCGATACTTTTTACATCAATTTTTAAATATACTTTAGCGTTGTTAAAATTTTCGCCTTCAGAAACTGCCTGACCTTCAAAACTTCTGAATGAACCCGTGACTGTGGAGATTACCAGATGCCTGATCTTAAATATGACTTCTGAATGGAGGGGATCAATTACCCATGTTGTTAATTTATTCATGTTTGTCGTTTAATTATTTGCGAGCGTAAAACTATGTAACTTTGCTATTCAAAAGATAGCAGTTACCCGGCGGTAAGTAGTTACCTCTCAGTAACTACAAAAAAGTGAAGAAACTATGAACCAGAAAACACAATCATGTCAACATAAACTGATGATCACCAGAGATGCGTTGGAAGTAATACAAGGTAAATGGCGACTGCCGATTGTGTTGGCGCTAACATTTGGTAACAGGAGATTTGGTGAACTTCAGAGAGACATCGGGGACATATCGCCAAAAATGCTCTCGCAAGAACTAAAGGCCCTTGAAGAAAATAAGATCATCACACGCACGCTTTATGACAGCATGCCGGTGACGGTGGAGTATTCACTTACCCCGCTAGGACATTCTTTGAAGAAGTTGTTAGACGAATTGCTGACGTGGGGAGCTCATTTTCGTAAGGAGGTCGTTGTAAAGTCGTAGGGCTGCGCAAAGACATTGCTTGAGCCGAACATTTCAGAAGTTTACTGGCGCACGCTCAGGGATAGTTCTGGATTTCTATTTAACATAATATAAATTATATAACTTTGGTTTAAACCAACGGATTAACCAGCGCAGACACCGCTTCAGTGCGCCTAAGGAATTTAATCTAATCCCAGTCGCCCCAAGAGTCACCACCATCATCATCGTCAAGGCCACTCGTTGCTACGGGAAGTTTTGCATAGAGGCCGATACTGCGATGTTTCTCACCACGGAAAAAGCGCATCCTGTAATCCAGACCTAGGTAGTAATTGATCCAGGCCGTGCCTTGAAGCCCCAGTTTCGCGCCATCGCCTCCTCCAACCTGCAATACCGGGCCTGCAGAAATACCCGCGACACCAATTCCAGTTTGCAACTCTGAGTAAAATCTTGTTGTTTTTCTTCGATCGAATTCAATTCCAAAATCAACACTGTAGGGGAATGTGGTGATATTCCAGTAAGCTGCCTCTATGGCGAAAGACACGGTTGGCTTTTCCCGCCCAAAGTTCACGTGCAGCATAGGGCCAACTGTCCAAATTTCTTGCGCCAGAACATTTAAATTAACAATGAATAACAAGGCGGTAATAATTAGTATTTTATAAGAGACCATTTGGCTGTGGTCTACAACATCTACGCCCACTTTATATTTCATTTTTTGATTAGGATAGTAATCCTCTATAAGCGTCAACACACACATTGTAACCTCTGCAAAATCACATTTACAGTATCTGATGCGTCTGCTTTAAAATATCCATCACAAAAATGCTTTTAAATTGGTTGATGCCTTTTACGCCGCTGAGTTCGTTGACGTAAAAGTCGCGATAGCTTTTCATGCTGCTGGCTACGATCTTGAGCATAAAATCAAATTCACCGGATACATTATAGCATTCAATCACTTCCGGAAATTTCGTAATGGCTTGAATAAACTCTTTGCCGGTTTTCTTGTTGTGTACGTTCAATGAAACGTAACAGATTACCATGATACCTTTATTAACAAGCTCGCTGTTCAGCAAGGCTACATATTGACGGATCACACCACTGTTCTCCAGTCGTTTGATGCGTTCGTGGATTGGAGTCGCACTCAGGTGAACGCGCGCAGCAATGTCGCGTACCGTTAGCTTGGCGTTCTCCTGCAATAACTTGAGTATCTGTATATCCGTTGCATCAAGTTTGATCGCGTCCGGAGAATCTTGTTCTTTTTTCATGTTCCTTTGTAAAGTGGATAAAGTGATTTGTTCTACAAAACAGACCAAAACTACAGGAATATTCCAAAAGATATTACCAATTCGGACGCTTGGTG
>CBIHOZ010000240.1:0-8751 GCA_966211525.1 uncultured Chitinophaga sp.
TTAACAAAGCAAGCTGGAACTCCTACTGGACAGACATAAATACCGGTAAAGCCTTTGCTAAAGTAGAATTGAAAAATCAGAAGAAAGTTATAGCACTGAAGAAGAATGCAGCCGAAGCAAAAGAAGTAGGCAGTAATGTAACGGTGACACCTTATGCTGTTACACTTTCAGATGCAGACTTTGCTGTGAAAATACTCTCTTCCGAAAAAGCTACCGGTGAAGTATTGCTTCCCGAAGCAAACATTGTTGTATCAGGCGGTCGCGGTATGAAAGGTGCAGAGCATTGGGGTATACTTGAAGAGCTTGCTAAAACATTGCATGCAGCAACCGGATGTAGCAAGCCTGTATCCGATATGGGCTGGAGACCTCACCACGAACACGTAGGTCAAACCGGTGTGAAAGTAGCTCCCCAACTTTATATTGCAGTGGGAATTTCAGGGGCCATTCAACACCTGGCGGGTGTGAACTCCTCTAAATATATCGTAGTTATCAATAAGGATGCGGATGCACCATTTTTTAAAGCAGCAGACTACGGCATCGTAGGCGATGCTTTTGATGTGGTTCCTAAACTTACGGAAGCTCTGAAAGCGGCAAAATAATTTTAGATTGACTAATGCGCAGTCAGGTGATTTGTGTAAGTTGTATTACAAACGCAGAAGAGATTAAAGCAGCGTGAAAAAAATCAAACTCGAAATATTAGGTCTGTCATCCAGTCAATCAACAACAGGCTCCTTTGCGCTGGTGTTGGGAGAGACCGAAGGCAACCGAAGACTTCCAATTATCATTGGCATGTTTGAGGCACAGGCCATTGCCATTGAAATCGAAAAGATCATCCCGAACAGACCCATGACACACGATCTGTTCAAGGCGTTTGCCAATAATTTTCATTTTACGGTAGAGGAGATCATCATCTCGGATCTGAAAGAAGGAGTATTCTTTGGTAAGATCGTATGCTCCGATGGTTTGAAGAAAACCGAGATCGATGCACGACCATCCGATGCGATTGCCATCGGCTTGCGGTTCGACTCTCCTATATTTACCTATGAAAATATACTGGCTGAAGCGGGCATCGTGTTAACCGATGAAGCCGAAGAAGAAAAGCCGGAGCCGAAAATTGAAAAAGCAAAAGTTAAAAAGGAAGCAACCCGAAAGGATGACTTCAAGAATTATACGGTAGATCGCCTGAAAGAATTGCTGAAAGAAGCAATCGACAAGGAAGATTACGAGCGTGCCGCGAAAATCCGCGATGAGCTCGGAAAAAGAAACTAAACATGTAAAGCACAAGCTTTACAATGCAAAAGCAGAAAGCGAGTTGAATCCTTTCTGCTTTTTTGTTTTTCAGAGCACTGCGATCAGCTTGCGTTATACTTTGAGCTTAAAGTATAAAACGTTAACTTTAATTCATCCACCTAAGTTGTTGTTATGAAAACCCTCGCCACCATGCTGCTGTGTGGTATGTCCGTTTTGACATACGCGCAAAAAGACATTCAGAAAAAAATACAAACACAATTTATTGAAGCCGAGAACGGTTCGGTGATCGAACTGCCGGAAGGTCGCTTTCAGTTTGATGCAAGCTTGTGGCTCGATGGTAAAAAGAATGTTACCATCAAGGGAGCGGGTATGGATAAAACCATTCTGAACTTCAAAGGACAGCTGTCGGGGGCCGAGGGAATTAAAGTGACCAACGCTTCGGATATAACCATACTCGATCTCACCGTACAAGACACTAAAGGCGATGGTGTTAAAACACAACTGGTAGAAGGTATAACGTTTAAAAATGTAAAAGCCGAATGGACCAACGGTGGTGAAGCTGATAACGGTGGCTACGGTTTGTACCCGGTACAATGCACCAATGTACTCATTGATAACTGTGTTGCAGTAGGTGCCAGTGATGCCGGTATATATGTAGGACAATCCAAATATATCATTGTAAAAAACTCGAAGGCATATCAAAATGTCGCCGGTATCGAAATAGAGAACTCACTCTATGCCGATGTTTTCGAAAACGAAGCCTATAATAACACCGGTGGAATTCTGGTGTTTGATTTACCCGATCTCATTCAGAAAGAAGGCGGCTACGTGCGTGTCTTCAAAAATCATATACACGATAACAACCATATTAACTTTGCGCCCAAAGGTAACACTGTAGGGAAAGTTCCGCAGGGCACGGGCTTAATGATTCTGGCTACACGCAATGTTGAGGCTTTCGAGAACAAGATTGTGAATAATATATCAGCGGGTACTGCCATTGTGAGTTATTACATTACCGAGAATCCCATCAACGATAAAACGTATAAACCGTTCCCGTCCAATGTATATATACACGACAATTACTACGAGCGCCCGAATGTAAAAGCAACGAGTAAAGGACGGTTGGGCAAGATGTATAAATTCAAACTTCGCTTCGGTAAAGATGTGCCGCATATACTATACGATGGTATTGAAGATCCCAGTATGAAAGATCGTAACATTTGTTTGAAGAATAATACCAACGCTACGTTTGCCAACATCGATGCCGGTAATAAATTCAAAAACAAATCGCGTGATATGAAACCGCACGACTGCGATCAGCAACCGATCAGTCCGGTGGTATTAACCCGAAATTAATGGATCGCTATATGAGAGGGTGGCTGGCTGGTGTAGCAGGGGTGATGTTGATTCTTTCGTTTCGAACAGAGAATACTGTAGTGCGAAAGGAAAAACTTTCAGAGTATGGTTTTTACAAAGGAGCGCTCGCCAACCTTGAGCCTGCTGATGATGTAATTCCCTATGCCTTGAACACTCCGCTGTTCAGTAACTATGCCGAGAAACTTCGCTTTGTAAAACTGCCCGCAGGTACAAAGGCTATATATAATGATTCGACCACGTTCGACTTCCCGGTAGGCACTATACTTATTAAAAATTTTTATTACCCGAATGATTTTCGGAAACCGGAGAAAGGCAGGAAGATCATCGAGACAAGATTACTCGTTCGCCAGGAGAGTGGCTGGGACGCATGGCCCTACCGTTGGAACGATGAGCAGACGGAAGCCGAATACGATCCGGCAGCAGAAGCCATCACGGTACAGTATATAGATAAGTCGGGAAAGAAGATTACAACTCCGTATCTCATTCCGAATAAGAATCAATGTAAAGGATGTCATATACGAAACCAGAAGATGATACCCATCGGTACATCTGCCCGTCAGCTTAATCATGATTTTAACTATACCTCCGGAAAAGCAAATCAGCTTCTATACTGGCAGCAGCACAATCTGCTGAAACAACTTCCTCAGCAGACTTCATCTATACCCAAACTCGCTATATGGGATGATGCCACCACCGGTGATATCAATCAGCGCGCCCGCGCATACCTCGATGCGAATTGCGCGCACTGCCACAGTCGCCCGGGGCCGGCCAACACCTCCGGACTATTTCTGGATATACATGAAAATGATCCGGCACACCTCGGTATACATAAAGCACCGATCGCAGCCGGAAGAGGAGCCGGCAACCTGCAATACGATATAGTCCCCGGTGATCCACACAAATCCATTCTCCTCTTCCGCATGAAAACCAACGACCCCGCGATAGCCATGCCCGAAATAGGCCGAGAGCAAATACACAAAGAAGGCGTAGCGTTGATAGAGGAGTGGATACGGTCGATGAAATAGCTGTGAGCTTTGAGTTGCGAGCTGCGAGTTTGAAAAGCTGCAAGCCTCTGGCTGCTGGAGGGGAGTGGTGCAGCAACGTTCTCTGCTGGTAGCAGGTATATATTAGTAAAGCTGCGAGCTTTGAGTTACGAGCTGCGAGTGGGAAAAGTTGCTTGGCTGCAAGCCTCTGGCCACAAGACGAGCAAGGTATATTTACGATTCTTACTTCTGGCTTCTTACTTCTTACTCCTTACTTCTATCCCAGCCCGAAAGCAGAATCATATACCCAACGGCAACCCTCTAGCAGCTAGTAGCTAGCAGCTCGCAGCTATTTCAAAATAGTGTTATCTTTCGACTCCATAAGCACGTGGTTAACATCAATGACCGATAAGGAGCTCAAAGTACTCGACCATCTTTCACAGTTCGTTTCTGATCATAAAAAGGAATTTGTTGAGAAAGTGCTCAGCAACCGGACGCATCATGTTACGGTGGTGCTGGAAGATATTTTTCAATCGCAGAATGCAAGTGCTGTGATTCGTACCTGCGAGTGTATGGGACTGCAGGATATTCATATCATTGAAATGATCAGCAAGTATGAAATCAATCGCAGGGTATTGAAGGGTGCTAATAAATGGATGAACCTCCATCGCTATCGAACGCCTGGCGCCAACAATGTAGAAGCATGCTTTCAACATCTGCATGAACAAGGGTATAAAATACTGGTGGCTGATCCGGATGAAGATGGAAAATCCATTCATGATATAGATGTTACGGAAGGAAAGGTTGCGCTGCTTTTTGGTAATGAGTTACGCGGAGTTTCTCCGTATGCGCTGCAACATGCTGATCAGAAGATACGCATTCCCATGTATGGCTTTACAGAAAGTCTGAACATCTCCGTAAGCGTTGCTATTTGCTTGAATGCATTAATCACTAAACTCCACGCGTCACGAACCGCGTTTGGGTTATCTGACGTGGAGAAAGAAGCTATGCGGCTGGACTGGTATAGAAAAATAGTGAAGCGATCTGATTTGATTGAACGCGAATTTCTGAGAACTATTCAGTAGTTTTGGTTCAATGTCTATTAAGATGCGCTGGCTGAAAAGGATCGTACTTGCGTTGATTATACTCCCTCTGTTGTTTTTGATTGTTTGTAATGTATGGGTAGTATTAAGCACGAGAGATAAAGTGTTTACAAATATTGAAGAGTTGCCGCCTCATCGTATTGCACTGGTGTTGGGCACCAGCAACAAACTGGCTGGCGGTAAAGCGAATCCGTTTTTTGAAAAACGAATCGAGACAGCAGCGAAACTTTTCAAGATGGGGAAGATCGATCACTTTATTCTGAGTGGCGACAACAGCACTATTTTTTACAACGAACCGGTGACGATGCGGAAAGCACTCGTAAAATTAGGTGTCCCTGATTCTGCTATCACGCTTGATTATGCCGGCCTGCGTACACTTGATTCAGTGGTGCGCAGTCAGAAAATTTTCGGTCAAGACGAAATTACCATCATCACCCAACCGTTTCATAGTTACCGGGCACTGTTCATCAGCGAATATTATAATATGAATGCCGTTGCCATGGTAGCCGATGAGCCCGGGTTCGAGTATTCAATCAAAGTACGTTTACGCGAATACCTGGCGCGCACAAAGGCTGTACTGGACCTATATGTGCTGAAAACTGTTCCGCGACACCTCGGTCAGAAAGAGCAGTTAAACAGCCGCTGATTCCGGCATGGTTTTCAAGGGGTTCAGTATAGAATAAGTATTTTTGTATAAATCCGAACGTGTGCCTACTGATAAGAAGCGATCGCTCCCTGGTATAATCTGCTCGTGCAGTATGCTGTTCTTTCTGGTAGCAAGCATTACGGGCTTTGCGCAAGAGACGATCGTGAAAGGTAAAATTACCGATGCATCTTCAGGCGATCCTATTCCCTTTGTAAATGTTATCTATCAAGGCACTACCATTGGTACGACTACAGATTTTGATGGAAATTATACTATCAAAACAACTACACCGGGCGATACGCTGGTGGCTTCGTATATAGGGTATAAGCCTCGCAAGAAAGTTGTTGGTAAAGGAGGAACGCAGATTGTGAATTTTCAATTAGGAGAAGATGCCACACAGTTACAGGAGATAGTAATCAATGCAGGTGAAAATCCTGCATATGAGATTCTGCGTAACGTGGTGAGGAATAAATCGAAGAACGATAAAAGAAAACTCACGGCTTACGAGTACGACACCTATACCAAAGTAGAGATCGATGTCGATAACATTACCGATAAATTCCGTGAGCGAAAGATCATCAAAAAGATCACGCAGGTGTTGGACAGTGTTGAGCGCATGGCCGGTGAAGATGGTAAACCTATATTGCCGCTGTTTATATCCGAGAGCGTTTCCAAGTTCTACTATCGTGATAATCCTGAATTGCGCTTCGAGAATATTCTCCAGTCCAAGATAAACGGTGTTGGTATAGAAGATGGTACACTCGTAACGCAGCTGGTTGGTTCATCTTTCCAGGAATATAATTTTTACCAGAACTGGCTCAATATTGTTACCAAGGAATTTGTTTCTCCCATTGCTGACGGATGGCGTATATACTATGAGTATGATCTCACGGATAGTGTATATATAGGAGACCACTATTGCTATCGCCTTGATTTTTCACCACGCAGTCCGCAGGATCTTGCCTTTACCGGAACGATATGGATCACCAAAGAAGGTTATGCCTTGAAGCAGATCGATGTAACCGTAAACAAACAGGCGAACCTGAACTTTGTTGAGAAGATAAAGATCCAACAGGAGTTGGAACCTACCAGCGATGGCGCGTGGCTGCCGATAAAGAACCGGGTGTTGATTGATGTAGGGGAACTCACCAACACATCGGCTGGTATGCTGGCTAAATTTTATACCTCCAATAAAAACGTTGTGGTGAATAAACCCCATGAGGCTGCGTTCTATCAACATCCTATTGTGATGGCGGAAGATGCACGACTTCATGAGGAGGAAGATTACTGGGATACACTTCGTCACGAGCCGTTATCGGAATCGGAGAAGAACGTATACAAGATGATTGATACGCTTCAGAATATTCCGATTGTTAAAACCTATATAGACCTGGTGAAAGTTTTCGTTAACGGATACTTTGATGCTGGAAAAGTATATATAGGTCCCTACATCGGTTTTATGGCCGTGAATAATATAGAGGGTTTTCGATTACAGGCCGGCTTTAAAACCAGTATGGACTTCAGTAACAAGTGGGTGCTGCGCGGACAACTCGGCTATGGATTCCGCGATGAGCGCTTCAAATATACCAGCTCGGTACAATATATAGCCTCCCGGGAACGATGGACAACCATGAGTATCCGCGTGCGCAGTGATATCGGCAGGGTAGGAGTGGATGACGAGACGCTTGCCGACAACTATATATTTCTCGCTGCACAGCGCTGGGGCAATTATCGCAGAGGATATTACTTTGATGAGGCACGCTTTAACTTTCAGCGCGAACTGTTCAGAGGTTTTACGCAACGTTTTGCTGTAAAGCGACTAACGTTTCGTCCACAGTTCAACTTCGGATATACGCAGCCGGAAGATGTTACCGGCGATACACTATCAAACTTTGAGACATCAGAACTCATCATCGAGTCGCGCTTTGCCCGCGATGAAATGTTTATCCAGGATGATAACGATCGCATCAGTCTCGGAGCACTCAAGTGGCCGATCATAACACTTCGCTATACGCGTGGCTTCAAAGGTATAATTGATAGTGACTTCGACTATACCAAGTGGAGGTTGTCGATCTTCAAGCGCATCAAGTTTGGTCCGCTCGGTGTTGCATACCTCAACACTACCGGAGAGTATACTACCGGAGCAGCACCCTATCCGTTGTTAACACCTCACCTCGGTAACCAGAGTCCGTTCTATACCATCATCACCTATAACCTGATGGACTACGGAGAATTTGTAAGCGATCGGTATGCATCGCTTCAATACCAGCATCACTTCGAAGGATTTCTGTTTAACCGTATTCCGCTGATGCGAAAGTTGAAGTGGCGTCTGGTTGGATCAGCCAATATCATTTACGGAGGCATGAGTGAAACCAACAAGAAACTTATTCCGCAGGAAACCAGTGACACACCCAAGTATCTCCCGGTCCGCACCTTCGATCGCGATAAGCCTTATGTAGAACTTGGCTATGGTGTAGAGAACATCTTTCGCTTCGTACGGGTAGACTTCGTTCACCGCCTCTCATACCTCGATAAAACAACTAACCCGAATGTAAGGAAGTTCGGGGTGTTTGTGAGCTTCCAGTTTGCGCTTTAGTCGTTATACGTTATAAGTTAATCGTTATCCGTAGGGTGAAGGAACGTTGCTGCTTTTGATTACAAGTTGCTTTAGTATATCGTTAATAAAATCCAAAGGCCCGCAAGATCGCGAAGAAGACGCAAAGGACATGGAGTAAAAACTTCGTGTAACCCGGTGTCTCCTCTGTGCTCTTTGCGTTATGGATTTAAAATTTCAGAAGGAGAACGAATAACGGCTAACGACTTACCAATCTTTTAACCATATTTGCACCTGAATTAATTTTGTATTTTAATTCTTGATTTCATGAATGTAAAAATTTCTCTTCCGGATGGAAGTGTGCGGGAGTACCCGCAAGGTGTTAAAGGTTCGGAGATAGCATCAAGCATCAGTGAAGGTTTAGCACGCGTTGCCCTGGCAATTGAAGTAAACGGTGAAGTAAGAGACCTGGCAAGACCAATTGACCAGGATGCATCGGTAAAGATTCTCACGTGGAATGACAAGGGAGGTAAATCTACCTTCTGGCACTCATCAGCTCACTTACTGGCAGAAGCATTGGAAGCACTCTATCCCGGAGTTAAATTTGGTATAGGTCCTGCTATCGACAATGGTTTCTACTATGATGTTGACCTGGGAGATCGTCCGTTTGGTGAAGAAGATCTCGCGGCCATCGAAGCCAAGATGAAAGAGCTCGCCAAAAAGGAGAGTATATATTCCCGCAGAGACGTAAGCAAAGCCGAAGCCCTTGATTTCTTCACGAAGAAAGGTGATGAATACAAGATCGAACTCATTACCGATCTGAAAGACGGAAGTATA
>CBIHOZ010000241.1:0-8643 GCA_966211525.1 uncultured Chitinophaga sp.
CAAGCGTGAGCATCTCTCCCACTACATCGGTCCTGTCAAAATACTGCTTTGCTATTTTCGCAGTAATAACAACGGAGCGCGGTTCATTAAGTGCAGTAGCGGCATCGCCATGCAGCAGCGGGAATCCGAACATGGAGAGGAAGGTAGAATCGCCTATGAGACTCTGAACGCGAAAATGTTTATCATCTTTTGATATCGTGATGTTACGATCACTGCAGCGATAAAAATTCTCTACCAGTGTCGGGTATTCTTCTTTGATGAGGCGTGCCAGTGGTGATGGCGAGAACAGCGGAACCTGGTTGGCAGCTTCCAGGTTATTGCTGCGCATCAAATATAGTCTGTCAACGGCAGTCAGTTGCTGGTTAGTCTGTAGCTCACCTGCTATAAATATACCGATCAGCAAGGCAAATGAAATGCCCATGGTAAGTCCGAAGATATTGATGGCAGAGTATACTTTGCGTTTCGCCATCGAGCGTATCATGATCTTAAAATAATTGAGGAACATATATCCTTTTATTAAGCGTATTGAGAATCGGTTTCGAAGTAAAATACCCGGACGAAAAAAACATATCACATTCCACATGAGCCTCCGGTCGGCTATTTTATTTCCGACAGCCGCCACATCTTCATCGTACTGCTCAAGCAGATCGCCTTCAATGCCTTCATACAGGTAAGCCGGACAAAACCATTGAAGCACGCGCAGCCAGGCTACGGGTGTTTTTGTTGTCGCGTGCTCTATATCTTTACTCATACTTCAATGAATCCGCGGGATTAACACGTGCTGCCTTTACAGCGTGGTAACTTACAGCAGTCAATGCCACCATTAGTCCGAGGAGCATACCCGCGGCAAACAAATACCATGTCAGCTCGATGTGAAACTGGAAACTGCCGAGCCATTGTCTCATGGTATACCAGGCGAGCGGAGTTGCTAGTGCAAATGCGACCAGCGATAACCAGATGAATTGTTTGTTCAGCATCATGAAGATCGTCATTACTTCCGCGCCCATCACTTTACGTATACCTATTTCTTTCGTGCGATTGACAGCATTTATACCGGCAAGTCCGAAAAGACCGAGACACGAAATGATGATTGCGAAAATGGTGGAGAACGCCATGATGTTCATCCAGCGATCGAACGATGCATACTGGCGTGCTACATTGTCATCGAGGAACGTATATTCAAAAGGTTTATCAGGCGATATTTTCCGGAAAGCTTTCTGCAGGTGTTCAATCGTAGCGGGTATATTATCCGCAGTAACGCGTACGAGTATATGATTGAGACTTCCGTCATTCCGATCCATCGAAAAGAACATTGGTTTTATATTTTCCTCGAGCGACAGAAAGTGAAAATCTTTTACGACACCGATCACCCGCGACCCTGTACCATTCGGATCGCTCATGTGAAAATTCAAACGTTCGTTCAGCGGATCGGTCCAGCCCATATCCTTTACCAGTGCTTCGTTCACTACGATGGTTTTTGCCGTATCCGCCAGGTTGTTAATATCAAAATCACGTCCCTGCACCAGTTGTATACCTAATGTTTTCAGGAAATACGTATCGATGCTAAAGCCATGTGTCGCTTTATTTTCACCGTTCACCTGGTAACCGTAAATCATTCCATCATTGCCGGCGAACGGATAGTCTGTTCCTGATACCGACACAACGGATGGGCTACCCGCAGTTAACTGCCGAAACTGTTCGACCACTTTATTTCCATCTTCGCGCCAGCCGGTCTGCGTGGGAATTACAATTACCTGGTGCTGATTATACCCGAGGTCTTTTGTTGTAACAAAACGCATCTGCCTGTACATTACTACCGAACTGATGATGAGAAACGAGGAGAGCACAAACTGAAATATTACCAATGGTTTAGAGAAGCCTGCAGACAAGCGTCCCGTAAATACTCCTTTCAACACTTGCACCGGTTTGAAACCAGACAGATATAGCGCGGGGTAACATCCCGCAAGCAAGCCAACGAGCACCGTTAACCCAACACTCATTCCGCTAAGCGAAATAACATCCGTGGCGGTAATGCTGATGTCCTTTCCGGTAAATTCATTAAAAGCAGGAAGAAATAACATAACAAGACCAAAGCCAATGAACATTGATAACAATGCTAGCATGACAGACTCAAAAGCAAACTGGTAAATGAGCTGTCTTCGATAGGCGCCTACAACTTTGCGTATACCAACCTCCATTCTTCTTCGTGCAGATGATGTAAGTGCAAGGGATATATAGTTAATGCACGCGATGAAAAGAATGAGCAGCGCTATACCACTCAGTATCCATGCATACTTGGGATCGCTCACTTTATCCCAACCCACTTCTTTTTGCAGATGTATAGCGGTGATATTCGTGAAACCTATTTTATAGGGAATATAGTCCGCTGGCACTTTATCGCGCTCGCGCCACTGCACTAACTCATCCGCCATATGCTTATCGCGCAACGATGCAAGTTTGCTTTGCAGACTATTTAAGTCTGCTCCAGGATATAGCTGCACAAACGTGGCGAACCCGAGGTTCATCCACTTGTCGAGATTGTGCTGATTATATACTCCCCAGCCTTCAATCGGCAACAAAGCCTGGAACTGCAGACTTGAATTAGCCGGTGGCTCCGCAATTATACCGGTGACGGTTACCGGGCGATCGTTGATGGTAATCAATTGTCCTAACGGGTCTTTACTGCCAAAGTATTTCTCGGCCAGCCTGGGCGTGAGTACAATTTCATCTTTACCCTGAAACAAATGCTTTACATTACCTTTTAACAACGGGAATGAGAACATACTGAAGAAATCAGGATCTATATATACAATCGGCTCACGGAATACCTTATCATCCTTCCGGAAGAGTGAATTATTCTGACAGTAATGTGTAGCATACTGCACTTCAGGCAGTTCGGCTTTCATTACCGGAGCAAGTGCAAGCTGCATCTGTGACATCTTTTTATAAGGACTTCCGGATTCCGGAGTCGCAGCCTGACCAGCATCATATACCTCGCTATGCATGCGGTATAGATGTTCTTTGTTTACATGAAACTGATCAAAACTCTGCTCGTCTTTTATAAAGAGATAAATGAGGATACAAAACGCTATACCAATACTGAGTCCGAAAGCATTGATGGAAGAGTATAGTTTGCGTTTGAGTATGTTACGCGATGCTACGGTGATATAATTACGTATCATAATGCCATTGATTATTCGCCATGAAAATTTATTTCTGAAAAGTATAGATGGTCTGAACAATAACAGGACTGTCCATACCAATCGCCTGCGTGCTTTACGCAAGCCTATATCCGGTATATCTTCTTCAAACCGTTCAAGCAGATCACCTTCTATACCTTCCAGTAAATCGGAAGGACAAAACCAGGCGAGAAAACGAAGTGCTACACGGGGAATTCCGTTGAGCTCTTTCATAGATTACCCTCCTGCGATCTTTAGTTGTGGAATCAATTTCCATAAATCCATACGCGCTTCTTTCATGGCACGAAGCATGGCAAGGCCTGCGTTGGTAATAGTAAATATGCGTTTGCGTCTTCCACCACGCGCGTTGGTAGCGCCACCCATGTGTGATTTCACCAGCCCTTTGTCTTCGAGACGATAGAGGGTTACATGCACGGCACTGAGGTTTACATCGCGGCCTATGCGATCTTTTATCTCGGTAACAATGGCATTACCATAGGCATCTTCCCCCAGCACTCCCACCATGGTTAACACCAGTTCCTCGAACTCACCCAGAAACTCTTTACCCATTTCTATATATTTTGTAAGACTAATGTACGTGATTTCTATACATTTTGTTAAACAAATAGCTAAAAAAAATTTCGCGGATAAAGACACAAAGTAAGTACAAGCTTTTTTTCCCGCAGATCACGCGGATAAACGCAGAAAAAATACAGAAATATTAGGAGTCCACTAACCTCAACACATCAACACCCCAACACATCAACACAACATCAAACCCATCAACACAAACGTAAACACCTAAACACGTCCTACCCTTTCCCGAAGAGTCTTCTGAAGAATCCGTTTTTCTTTTTACGATCGCGGTCGCGCGGAGGGGTTCGGCTGCTGCGGGTGCTGAAGGTGCGTTGTTGTTCTTCTTCTTTATCTTTTTTGCTGCCGAAGATCTGCTCGAATATATTTTCATCGGAGCGGTATAGGTCGCAGGAGATTCTGCTTTCGAGGTCGGGCGAGAGTGCAGGGAAATGCGCGCGGCTGATATAGCCTAACTCCTTATTAGCATTGATTTTTTTGAACATGGTTGCTACGATGGGTAATGCCGTACGTGCGCCTTGTCCTAAAGCTGTGGAGCGGAAGCGAATGCGCGGATCATCTGCTCCCACCCACGCTCCTACTACAAGATGAGGTGTCATAGCCATGAACCAGCCGTCTGCGTTTGATTGGGTTGTCCCGGTTTTACCAGCCATATCGTTATTTATACCATAGCGTCCACGCATACCTGATGCTGTACCTTCATCAACTGTATGCTTTAACATGTGTACCATCATGCGTGCATTATCGGCTGATAGCGCTTGTGGTGTATTGACGTTTGGTTTGAATCGCTCGAGTACTTTGTTCTGCTGATCAGCTATAGCAGTTATATAAAATGGCTCTACGGCTTTACCATTATTGACAAGGCATGCATAGGCACGCACCATTTCCATCATGGATATATTGGCAGCGCCCAATGCTATAGATGGTACCGCAGGCAAATCACTTTCTATACCCATCTTTCGCGCCAGTGCAATGGTGTTATCTATACCGGCTTGCTCCAGCACGCGCACTGATACAGTATTAACGGAGTATGCAAGTGCACCCGTGAGCGAATACTTCAGATCATAATTGTCTTCTGTATTCTCCGGACTCCATCCATTCATGTTGCTATATTCTATTCGTGCAGCCGAAACAAAATCGCAGGGCTCTACACCTTGTTCCAGTGCAGCTGCATATACGATAGGCTTGAACGTTGAACCGATTTGTCTCCGTGTCGTTTCGCGAACGTGATCGTATTGGAAGTAATGGTGATTTATACCCCCAACCCATACCCGTATAGCACCACGTCTTGGTTCCATGGCCAATACACCTGCCTGCAAAAATTTCAGGTAGTGTTTAATCGAATCAACCGGACTCATCATTACCTCCTGCTCCCCTTTATAGGTAAGGACACTCATGAGTATAGGAGTCTTCATTACTTTTATAGCAGCCTCATGTGTGTTGCCTTCATCAATGAGTTTCTGATAGCGATCGGATTTGCGAATTGCTTCATCGAGCAGTCCGGTTTGTTTTCCCCAGGGATCGCGTTTGCCCCAGTGGTCGAGAAATACTTTTTGAAGCGAAGTCATTTGTTGTGCTACAGCTTCTTCAGCATATCGCTGCAGCCTTGAATCGATGGTGGTATATATCTTCAAACCATCGGTATATAAATTATAGGGCTCCCCGTTCGGCTTCGTATGTTGTTTACACCATTCACGCAGCACCGGCCGGATATACTCGCGGAAGTATGGCGCAAGACCAGTATGGTGGGTGATCTTGTTATAGGCAAGTTTCAATTGCTTCTTGCGAAAAGTTTCAGCGGTTGTTGGTTCAAGTTTACCATACTTCTCCATCTGTGCCAACACAACATTTCTTCGTTGTATGGAGCGATCCGGAAATACACGCGGGTTATAAAAGTATGTTGACTTCAGCATGCCGATGAGCACTGCGGATTGATCTACCCTGAGATCTTTTGTATGCGTGGAGAAAAATCGTTGTGCCGCTGCTTCTATACCGAATGTATTATCACCAAAAGGTACGGTATTCAGATATAGTGTAAGTATAGCATTTTTATCGTAGACATTTTCGAGTCGCGATGCAATGATCATTTCTCGAAACTTATTGACCAGCATTGAAAATGCCCAATAGTTTTTCCGGGGGTATAAGTTCTTGGCAAGTTGCTGCGTGAGTGTACTGCCGCCTCCGGAAGACTCCTGCTGCATCATGATTGTTTTCACAATAACACGCACTACGCTTTTGGAATCAACCGCACCATGGCTATAGAAGCGAACATCTTCAGTCGCAATCAACGCATCGATAAGGTGCTGGGGTAAATCTTCATAGCGTATGTTGGAACGTTCCTGTATAAAATATTTTCCAAGCAGCACACTGTCGGTGCTATATACTTCTGTTGCCAACGGATTCTCTACGGCTTTGAGATCATCTTTACCGGGAAGTGAGCCCAGTGCACCAATCCATACCAGTATATATATTGAAACTATACCAACAAGAAAAGCCCCTGCTAAAATGCTTCCCGTGTAGAGAACTCTTTTAACAGGGGACTGACTTTTATAGATTGCAATAAATCTGTTCCAGGTATTCTTTAAATAGATCAACAATCGTTCAGTCATTCCTCGCTTTTTATTCAGAACGCAATTTTGACAAAATTATTCCTTTAAACCGAATCAAATATGAAAGGTTATTTCGCGAGGTATGCAGTGAGCATCCAGTGATGCTTCTCTATTTTTTTGATATACCCTTTTATGATTTGTTCTGTACCGGCATCTTCCTGTTCATTGGCAATGCTCAATACATTTACCAGATAGCCCAGCAAGATTCTGAAATCACTCAGTACTTCCCGCGCCATTACTTCGGCCGGAAGGTCTGTTCCGGTCTCTTTTATAGCTGAATGTTCAAGGTATACTTGTAGCGTACTAAGCGGTGTATGACCAAATACGCGGATACGTTCCGCGATTTCATCGATATTCTGATTTGCTTCTGTATAAAGTGTCTCAAATTCCTGGTGCAGGTCGAAGAAGTCACCACCCTTTACATTCCAGTGATAGTTTCTGAGTTTCTGGTAGTGTACCTGGTAATTTGCAAGCAATTCGTTCAGGGCGCTGGATATACGTTCTGTCTCATCCGCAGACCACCCTAACTTTATTGGTTTTGCCTTTGCAAGGCGAGTATCCAATTGTGTTTTCGCAACATTCTCGATATCCATAATTCAGAGATTTTTTAGTTTTCTGTATATGGATAAAAGAATTGTTCCGCCTCTTAATCAGACGGAACAATCTTTATTTGTGGATTTTATTTCACAGCGATACTACTGCACATACGGTTTTATAGCAGCCGACCAGATTTCATATCCCTTCTTGTTAAGATGAAGTCCATCTTCGATAAATACATCTTTCTGAGGCTGGCCGGTCGAGTCGAGCAGTGGTGTCCATACATCTACATACGTTACTTTCTTCTGACGGCTTGCCCATTCTTTAAGCTGCTGATTGTAGGCTATATATTGATCTTTGAGATGCCAGCGCGCTATACTCGGCTTCGGAGTAATGAAATATACCGGCACCTTCTTCGATACCTTTGAACGGATCAGCTTTAACACACTGTCGGCATCAGCGATAATTTGCTGTGGTGTCTTACCACTGCCCAGATCGTTGTCGCCTTCATAAATAAAAATTTTCTTCGCTTCGTATGGTGTTACCAGTTTATCAAAATAGTAGATGAGATCCGACATCTGCGAGCCACCAAAGCCGCGATTCACAACATTATACTCCGGGTAATACGCTTTTATATTTCCCCAGAAACGAATGCTGGAACTGCCGGTAAAGAGAATGAGGTTCTTCTTGCTGACAGCCGTATCAGATGCTATGAGTGTCGTGACTTCCTTTTCAAAACGGGTTGGATCCTGTGCCAGAACGAGGGTGCCGGTACTCACCAGGAAATATACCAGGCAGATTCGGGTTATACGCATATAGATTTTTTTACCGGTGAAGTTACAGCAGCCCACGCGATTCTCAAACGGGTTTACACCAGTGGTAATTATCGCTTCAACAGGTTATTGCCGAAGATGCGATTCAATACATCATCTTTCAGCGCGCGGCTGATCGGAACTCTGCCGCTGTTCGGCAACACCATTTCATTGCCGTCAATAGATTTTACTTTATCCAGGGCAATGATATACGACTTGTGGACTTTCATAAAATTACTGGCGGGCAACTGCTCTTCCATCACGCTCAGCGTGAGGTAGGTTATATACTTCCGCCCGGGCGTGTGCACGACTATATAATTCTGGAGCGACTCAACATATAGTATTTCATCAAAGCGTATGCGTTCGTATTTACCATCGCATTTGATAAAGAAGTATGGATGCTCGTCCATTGCGGCTTTGTGGCGAAGCAAATAAAAGTCGCGTGCTTTGGATGCAGCTTTCATAAACCGATCGAACGGCACCGGCTTTACGAGGTAATCGATCACATCCAGCGAGTATCCTTCCAATGCATACTCAGAATATGCAGTAGTAAATATGACCATAGGAGGATCTTTCAACGTCTTCAAAAATTCCACCCCCGACAACTTGGGCATGTGTATATCCAGCAGCAACAGATCGACATATCGTTCCTGGAGATATACCGTTGCCTTCATGGCATTCTCACACTTATCCACCAAGTGAAGAAAATCTATTTCATTCACATATTCTTCCATGCCTTTGCGGGCAATGGGTTCGTCATCGATGATGAGACAATTGAGCTTCATAATTAGCTGTGAGCTTTGAGCCTTGAGCTGCGAGCATGAAAGCTGCTGGCTTCTGGCTGCTGGCTACTGGAATATACTTCTTACTTCTTACTTCTTACTTCTTACTTCTTACTTCTTACTTCTTACT
>CBIHOZ010000242.1:0-8640 GCA_966211525.1 uncultured Chitinophaga sp.
ATAGAAGTAATTAATGGCGTGCAGTCAGTAAAGAAGACCAACTACGCTATACGCTGGCAGAAGGGACACGATGGAGTGTGGCGCATTAACCGCATTATGGATCTTTTACGTCTGTAAATCTATTCAGGCATTCATTGGTGGTCGAGCAGTTAGTTAAGGTATTAATATGCTATAGGATAACAGACCAACAACAAAAAGAGCGTTGGTGCTTTCTGCTAACAACCTGTTAGATTTAGCAAACATTTACTATTAGTATCATTGGAGCCCATCTGGAAAGAAGTAGAACCACCTGCTTTTTCGGATGGGCCTTTTCTTTTTTTATTATAGGCTAATATGTGATTTCATGACTGAAGGGTGCAATTAAACATATACTACTATGATTCTACAGCAAGTTCCTACGACTACTTCAACCGGGGTTGTTTCCTATTTAACAATGAGGAAGACTATCGACTGGTTAGGCATGCTATTGCCCTTCCAATGTTAGTAGGAAACGGTATCATTAATAATTAACGGACAATGAACAACAAAAAAGTGGATATTAACTGCAATTACGAAATAAATGTAACTATATTTACTGCAATTACGAATAATACTGTGGTTTGATATGAAAATAACAAAGCTTGGCGAGTTTGAGGAATTGGTATTGTTAACGGTGGTAGCTCTTCGGGACGATGCCTATGGCGTTGAAATCAAGCGTGAGCTGGAAGAAAGACTTGGTGAAAAATTGAGTGTCGGCTCTATACAATCGGCACTGAAGCGGATGGAGGAGAAAGGGTTTCTCAAATCTGAATTCGGTGAAGCAACACAGAAACGCGGAGGCAAACGCAAGCGTATATATACTGCTACACCGTACGCGCTAAAAGTACTTCGCGAGCTGAAAGAAATACGAGCCGGGTTGTGGAAGTCCATGCCACGACTCGCACATGACCTGAAAATGATATGATGCAACCCAACACGCCTCGCCCTCCGGAATGGCCTCTGAAACTCCTCCGGTTCTTTTTAAAGAAAGAATACCTGGAAGAGATCGAAGGCGATATGGAGGAGATCTTCTGCGATGCTCTTGAACAGGAGCAGTCCTATCGCAAGGCGAGACAGATATATATAGTTGAGACATTCAAATTGCTCCGGCCAGTGCTCATGAAGAATGTCAGCAGTATCCAACCCTTAACCCCATATCCCATGTTTAAAAACTATTTCAAGACATCATTCCGGAGCCTGATGAAAAATCCGCTGAGCTCCTTTATTAATGTATTTGGGTTGTCTGTGGCGATCGGTATTTGTCTGCTGGTATATACATTTATGGAGTACGACTATAGTATCGATCAGTTTCATAAAAACAAAAATGAAATATACCTCACGACATTTTTTGCAGCGAGTGAAGGGGTGACACAACAATATGGCACTGCACCCCGGCCGCTTGGCGATTTACTGAAACAGGATTTTTGTCAGGTGAAAAAGATGTGTCGTGTAGAAGATCGGAATGGTGTGTTGTAGTATGATGATAATGTATTTCATGAGAATGTTCGCTATGCGGATCCTGCATTCCTGGAGATGTTTACGTTTCCATTGAAATGGGGAACAGCGTCATCGCTGGCCGATCTCAATACGATTATTCTGAGTGAAGATATGGCTGTTAAATATTTTGGTGATCAGAACCCGGTTGGCCGTGACATCCTGGTGATCTTCAATGACCAGATCAAAAAGACATTTACAGTAGGGGGTGTTGCTGCCACGTTTCCGAAGTCGCGTGATATAGATTTCAGATTTCTTATCAACTTCGAAAACATTCGCATCGCAGAGCCTGCGTATGATATAAACGACTGGAGTAAATTCGTAAGCGGAGTGCTCATACAGGTTGAACATCCGGCAGACCTGAAAGCAGTCGAGCTGAAGATGGAAAAGTATAGAGTTTTACAAAATGCAGTCCAGCCGGATTGGGCGATTACTGCATTTGCTTTTGAGCCGCTGGTTACGCTGCACGAAAGAGCGGCCAACATCAAAGATGGTATAGCACACGACTATAACGTAGAAGGAAGAATAGGGATGCCCATCATTGCCATCTTTATGATCGTGCTGGCATGCTTTAACTATATCAACATCGCGATTGTGTCGGCAGCAAAACGCCTCAAGGAAATTGGTGTGCGCAAAGTGATCGGTGCCAGCCGTATGAAGGTAGTGGTACAGTTTCTGACGGAAAATATAGTAGTAACAACGCTGGCGCTCTTCATGGGTATAGCGTTGTGCTTTTTTATATTCTTGCCGTGGTTTGTTCAGTTTACCGGCTGGGAACTGGAACTCCGGCTGCTGAATACAAACCTCTGGTTGTTCCTGCTCGCGCTGGTTTTTCTTACCGGTATAGCCTCCGGTATATATCCCGCCTTCTATATATCGCGTTTCGATGCCGTACGAATATTCAAAGGCTCGCTTCAGTTTGGTAAAAAGAATCCGCTTACAAAAGTATTTCTGGCAGTCCAGCTGGTACTCGCATGCATTACCATTACTGCAGGCGTGGTGTTTACACAAAACAATCATTTCCAAAATAATAGAAGCTGGGGATATAACCAGAAAGATGCACTATATATAGAAGTACCTGATAAAGCTGCCTTCGACCGGATGCAGGCTGCCATGGTACGTCTTCCGGATATAGTATCTGTATCAGGATCAGCAGATCACCTGGGAAAAACCGTATCAACAGCAGTCTTGCGCACAGCGGCCAATCAGTCTTACGAAGTAAATCAGTTTTCCGTAGATGCAGACTATATACATACCATGGGACTGCAATTGCTGGAAGGAAGGGTATTGCGAAAAGATTCTGAAACAGATAGGCAGGCGTTGCTGGTTAATGAGACATTCGTTAAACATTTGAATCTCGATAAACCCATCGGACACATCTTTGAAATAGACAGTATAAAGTATGAAGTGATCGGTGTCCTGAAAGATTTCCATACGAAAGATTTCTTTAGCAAAGTTCGTCCCGCTGTTTTGAAAATTGCTGCTGAAGAAGATTACCGGTATTTATCACTGCGAGTAAAGGAGGGAGGAAGAGAGGTGATACATAAAGCATTGCAATCAACATGGGCTGAAATGTATCCGGAGATTCCATTTCAGGGCGGATACCAGGAAGATGTTTGGAGTACATACTTCGATAGCGTTGATCGTTCGGAACAATTCAATAAGGTGATTGCATCCATCGCAGTATTGCTTGCAAGCCTCGGACTATACGGCCTTGTTACGCTAAATGTATCGGGACGTCAAAAAGAATTCAGTATTCGCAAAACGTTAGGAGCAGGAATTCGAAATATAGCTTCCGTTATTCTTAAACAGTATGCTGTGCTAACCGTGATATCGCTGATTATCGGAGCGCCCGTCAGCTATTGGTTTACAAAGGCCTACCTGGACATGCTCTTTGCGTATCCCATGCCAATCGGTTACTCGGGAATTGTCCTGGCACTGGTAATACTAGTCATCGTGTTGCTGGCGGTAGTGGCTACACAGATCAGGAAGGTTTTAAGACTAAACCCGGTAGAAGGCTTGAAAGTTGAATAGTTTCTGCACCGATATATAGTGTCAACTATAGCGCTGCTTATATATATAGCTTGCGTAGCGTTGCATCATTTCAATTTATAGGTCATAACGTTTCGTCTTGTTCCGGCTTTTTTTACAAATTTGAAATTTGCTTTCTTAAACGTTTTTGTAAAACCCATAAACCGGTAACTCGGTGACTCAGGTGCTACCGGGTAAGCTTCTATATACCTAGCTCCGTTTTTACGTGCATACTTTTGAGCGTGTGTGATGAGTTGATCAACAAGTCCCTGTTCACGATATTCTTTTCGTACAAAGAAGCAGGTGATAGACCATACTTTATCGATACTTTCATCGCCACCCAGACGCTGGTGCGTTTCGCGTGGTGCAACAGAGCACCATGCGACAGGCTCATCATCGATGTACGCTAATAACCCGATCGGTGTCTGTGATAAGACACGCTTCCTGATAAATTTTTTTCGATTGGCTGTATTGTTACGCTTTTGCTCTTCTTTCGTTAACCGCCACACCATACACCAGCAGTAATGCGGACTGCCTTTCAGTTCGAAGAGCTTTTCAAAATCGTCCCACGTGGTTTCGTCTACAGGTTTTGTTTTAATTTTTTTAGTCGTTGCCATGTCGTACGCGTATAGTCGGATGACGATAATTTTTATGCCTGCGAGTTCTCTGTTCTCCGTGCTGAAACTGCATTCCCGAATTGAACGCATGGAGAGAGGCCTTTACAGGCTCTGCAGCGATGGTAGCGATATGGTACGCTAATTGTAATGCACCGATTTAAACACAATGAGCTATGTTCTATAAGATTCGCTGGAGGAGTTTGTCAACGGCAGGGAAGGTATACGGAAGAAGCAAGACACCGTGGGCTGTGGATGAGCTCTATGTTGTTTTTGATGCATTGTCTGATGATGATCTCATCAAGATCAAACTTTGCTACATCGTCACTGAGAAACTCCTGAAGTCATTTCGGGAAAGCTATCTTTCCGGATTGGGAATTTGCAGAAAGATCGAACCACGGTTGTCCGGTGGCCTCGAAGAGTTTATTGAGAAAGATAAACTGCCTGCCTACTACCTGTTGAAAGTTGTAGGCGTTCCGGGAGAAGACGACCTCGGTGTCAACAAAGCCGGTGAACTGATCATCTCTGAAAAAGTTTATCAACTGCTAAAAGGCATGACCTTAAAGCATCTTGCTATTGACGAAGTAAAAGTAATCAAGCTCTTCAAAGAACTTCGTAAAGATATTTAGTATATATGATGTGAATGTTTACTTGAATAATACGCGTGTTACCGTTAGTTAATAACCACAGATTGTTTTACTGTATTTTCTCCGTTGCTCACGTGTAGTATATATATACCCGGTGGAAGGTCTTTGAAACTGGACCCTGTTAACGGATAATCGGTTTTGTTTGCCGAAGCTTCAACCAATGCGCTATATCGCAAAATGCCAAAGCTGTCGTATAAATGTACGGAGACATTTTGCTTCCGGTCAGCTGTTATATAAAGAACAGGTTGCGCTCCGCGAGTGGGATTCGGAAATAATATACAATTGAAAGATGCATCCCGATCAGAGAATATAGGTACTATATTCGAATAGGTATATTTCAGATCGAAGTCCGTTTGTTTTAACCGGTAATAATTCAGGCCCGGTAACGGACGCTTGTCCCGGAATGTGTAATCTTTTCTCGTTGTACTGTTGCCTGCTGCCGGTATACTATCCAATGCATAGAAGCTCCGACCGTCTTTAGATCGCTCGATCGAAAAGAAGTAATTATTACTTTCACTCGCCGTAGCCCATTCCAACACGCTTTCATCATTTTCATTATAGCCCTTAAAATATAGCAACTCTATCGGCAGCGGATACTGCCCATTGTTGCCACCTGACCACCAGCTGAATTGTGTAATGCCAGGCACCACAACGGTACGGGTAGGCGAAGTATTGGAAAACGACTGTCCACTCAACGCAGCGTTCCATGCGTTGCTTCCGTTCCAGCGTTGCATCTTTATACCATTGGCCGTTACATCGGTGATGCCTGCTGTCGGGTCTTCTGTATTGGCGAAACTGAACGTAACGGTAGCGTTATACGCACCGGCAGGTTGCGTACTTGAAAAATGCCAGTATCGCCGCAGTGCCTGTGCAGGTGTTGCTACCGATGTTACGGCCTCTGACCCTGTTGGCCATGCTGCCGGTGAGCTTTGTGTTGCAAACAGCGTATTCACTCCTAACGTACCTATATTTCCGGAAGCGAGGTTGACTGTAACCGGTATATAGGTCTTCGAGGCGTTACCCATTGGAAATATATAGTTGGTGGCAGTATTGTTACCAATCGCCCATCGCAGTTCACCGCTCGCGTTCTGACTCTCCGAGATCACACAACCTGGTGATGTTCTCACCATAGCAGAAGCACTCGGGTTGAGTATAGTAACTTTGCGTCCGTTCAGGTTCAGTGCACCTCCGTTCAGGTTCAGTACACCATTGGTGTTCAGCGATACATCAACCAGCGGTTGTACTACCGTATTATTCCCTTCGATAATGATTGAACTGAACGTTTCGCTGCCACTCGCATTATATATAGTTTGCGTGGTTCCTCCGTTAAATTTAATAGTGCCACGGTTTGGAATTAATGTTCCGGAGTTACTCCAGTTGCCGGTTAAAGTTATAGCGCGTTCGGAAGGTGTATTTTCCAATGACAAAGTTGCACCGGAAGCTATCGTAATATTTTTTGCTACCGCTGGTATAGAAGCACTCGTGGAAGTAATAATAGTAGGTTGATTTGTGATACACGTTTCCATCGGTTTGATCACAACGTTATCGGCGGTTGTAGGAGAGGTGCCTACTGTTTGAAAGGCTGTTCCGTTCCACTTTACCCAATTGGCATCATCTGTCCAGTAATTATTAGCAGAAGAGCCGGTCCAAAAGTAATCTCCACTCACTATACCAGTGGTATTGCTCGGCTGCGTTACGGTTACGGTTGCCATCGTTGATAGTGATGTATTGCAGGCGGTGTTGGGAATCTTCAGCGCTCTGATGACAAACGTCTGGGTAGAAGTAATACGGAATGATTGCAAGGTCACCGTTCCACCGGTACCCAATGAAGATGAACCGGCATCCGCACTGTTTGCAAAATTGCGCAGAGTATATACTACATTATTTTCGGATAGCAGTACTTGCACGGAAGCCTTGGTGTTAACGCACGTACTTCCTGTAAGTATATTTATATCCAGTGATAGCAGCGGTGGTACACACGAAACCGTTGTGGAAGCTGAGGGAAGACTTTCCGCTTTGCCACTTTCGGTTGCAGTTGCGGTCAGTATACCGCCGGTATATAGATCAGTTCCGAGCGTCACAACCGTCCATAGTCCTAAGGCAACAACAGCATTGCCGATAGGTGTACCATCAATATATAGTGTTATGGTTGATCCGGCGGCAGCAGACGATGTCCCCGAGACAGCAAGCGCACCTTCCTGGTACGTTCCCGTAATCACCGGTGTGGCCGTGCGCGATTGAACCGTAACTTCATTGGAGAAACCACTGGCCGATTCTCCGCTTGCTGTTGCAGTGGCTTTGATCAGGTTACCTCCCGCCAATGCAGGCGATAATCCGCTGATTGTCCAATTGCCGTTTGCATCCACCGTAGTAGTTCCTGCAGACACGCCATTTTTGTATAGCGTGATGGTTGTGCCTGCTGCTTCAACAGATGTACCGGATACACTCGTAACACCTGTAACGATAGGACTCTTTACTACCGGGGCCGTTGATGTCTCAGTAACGTTTCGTGTCGCTGCGGCGGATAAACATTGACCGGTTTGTACAGCATATACAGATATAGCTTGCCCTAACGACAGGCTGAGACCGGAGAAACTCCAGTTGCCCCCGGTTGCTGTGGTACTGGCCTGCAGGTAACCGTTAATATATAGCAGCACGGTGTTTCCCGCAGTAGCGGTTCCGGTAACGGTCGTTGTTGTTCTGAGAATAGGATTTGTTGTGATGACAGGTGTAGTAGCATTACCTGATCCTCCGATGCATACCGATACAGTTTTGGGAGACTGACATTTACCAGTCTCCTGTGCCGTTATCCAATATATACCGGAAGCAATACAGTTGGGGCCGCCACCCGTACAATTTGTAGTGCCACCCGCACAATTATAGAGATACACGTTGGATGCATTGGTTGTAACAGTTGTAAAAAGTGTACCGGGCACATTAGGTCCATATATAGCGATAGTTGTTCCCGCTGCAGCTCCTGCCGGGCCGCTTCCTCCTATACCTTTATTCGACTGGCAGGAAGATGACGGTACCTGGCTGCACGTAGCACCAACGGTAACTATATCTGAATCATAGCTGACGGATTTACCGGAAGCCGTTGCATCTGCCTTAACAGATGCGCTTAAGGTTAAGGCTGCTATACCGGTAAGTGTCCACGTTCCACCAGTAACGGTAGTGGTGCCCACGGAGACACCATTCACATATACGCGTATAACCGTACCGTTGGCTTCGGTTGATGTACCGCTTACTGATGTCGCACCAACAGATAACGGACTATTGACAACAGGTGTAGCCGATCGTACCGGTGGAAATCCACTGTTAAAATTGGAAGGTGCTGTCGGAAGTGATGCGTTAACAACGGCTGTCCAGGCATTGGCATAATTGCCCGCATACGTAGCATCATTTATACCGCCTATATCGCTCGGGCCGCCTTGCAACGCAGATTGTGTACTGATAACCGTATTGGCTACCATGCGCACCGAAGTGGATGCACTAAACGTTGGAAAATAAGTTGTGATCGTAGCGATAGGTATATAAAAGTCATAGAAGTAGTCCGGGTTGCTGCAGTTGGTGGTGAAGGCGACAGACTTCTGACTATAGTCATCGTACGATAATGTAGTTCGCAACGTGGGTGAAGCTGTACCATCCGCATCATACAAGCGTACTCCGTGATTGGTAACGAGTATAATTTCAATTTCAAACCCGGGATTACCTGTGGTATAGTTAGGATCTTTAAGCGCACCGGAATTGCCAAACAAACCATCCGTGTCAAGCAGGATGCTATACCCTTTGGCATTGTTAGCATAGTTGCCAAGCCTGAACCTGAAAAGCCAGTT
>CBIHOZ010000243.1:0-8421 GCA_966211525.1 uncultured Chitinophaga sp.
ATGTTTGTGCACTGGCAATGGTATAGGTGGAGGATGTGGCACCTGCTATATTTACATTGTTCCGCTGCCATTGATAGGCAAGCGGAGCTGTACCCGTAGCGGTAACCGAGAACGATGCAGGTTGCCCGGCTGATACTGTTACATTCGCAGGGTGTGTAACAATTGCCGGTGCAGTATTAACGGTATATATAATTCTGAACAGTGCACCGGTACTGCGCTCGAGGTAATACAGGTTCCCGTCATTCCCTACATCTATACTCAGCGCATCACCACCAAGTCCGGTAGCAAAAGGAAGTCGTGTAGCCGTGGAGCCGGATAAACTCAGCATGTTGATCCAGCGGTTGCAAAGATCCTGGAAGAAATAACGACCGGTATACTCTGCCGGATAATTTGTTGTAGCCGGATTGAAGAACACGCCACCGGTAATGGCACAACCGCGTCCGTCACCGGAGCCGTGCTGGTATGCATATACCGGATTGGTATAGGCAGGATTGGTGCTGGTACCTTCAGCCGCGGGCCATCCGAAATTTAGTCCGCCTGTAGTAGCATCGTTGATCTCTTCCCACGTGCCTTGTCCTACATCATTTACAAAGATTCTTCCGGTGCCGGGTTGTACATCAAATGTATATGGATTTCGTAGTCCATACGCCCAAACTCTTCTGCGTTGCTCAGAACCTGTGGTGAAAGGATTCCCGGCAGGTACAGAACCATCCGGGTTGATGCGCAATATTTTTCCATGATAAGTATCGAGGTTCTGTGCGTGTGCCGAGTTGGCGTTTTCACCAATGGCTACATATAGCAATCCGTTCTTGAAATGCATAGCCCCACCGTTGTGATTGGTGGCACTGCTTAGCGGATCAAGGTTAAGTATAACAACTTCACTGCCGGGCAGTACCACATCGCCATTACCGGTAAAACGACTGATGCGATTACGCGAACCATCGGGCAATGTATAGTAAAGATATATATACTGGTTGGTGGCAAAGTTCGGGTGAAGCGCTATACCAATGAGACCGCGCTCGCCACTTGAGTTTACACTCAGTTGAAGGAAGGGTGTGGGGAGTAATGCGCCATTCTTGATGACGCGAAGGGTTCCGTTTTGCTGGGCTACAAAGATTCGTCCATCAGGGGCAAAGGCCATCACGGTAGGATTGGAGATACCGTTGGCAACTTGTACACGGCTGAAACCGGCCGGGAACGTTTGGGCAAATACAGGTGTGCTGAATACACCGAGGAGCAGAAAAAAACAGAGTACAGTTCTTCCTGCAAACGTAGCGTTAAAGTTTTGCATGCAGATGCGTGTTTAAAGTGTTATCATAAGCAGATATATAGTTATTGATTGTAAGTCAGTTTGCCGCAGATAATTCCTCCGCGGTAAAACCGGTTACTTGTTTTATTTTAATACTGAAATGGTTTCGATAACAATTCAGAAACATTCATTGTATACCGGGAAGAACTCCACGATTCACACGCACAAGAGCGGTATAGAATGGGTTGCTGTGGCCAGTGTAAATAGTAAATGGCGAGTGATAGCCTAAATAATAGTGCCATCCTGTATAGATGAGAATCTGCTGAATACTGACGGTTAACGGATGGGAGCGGTAGAGAAAAATAAGCAAAAAACAAAGTAGCCACCCGTGCGGATGGCTACACTATATATTTTTTAAAGCGAACGTTTCAACTTCTATTCTGTTTTTTGAAAGAGCTTTACGTCAAGTTCCGGGTTGCTGAGTACAACCACATCGCTGATGTCACCGAGAACTTCATCGATGAGGCCAAAGTCTTTTGCTTCAGGTGCGCTCATGAATTTATCGCGCAGGAAATACTCTTCAATTTCTTTCCAGGTATGTCCCGAGTGTTTACCCATCAAATGAAAGAGCTGTGCCTGTATGCGCTCTTGTTCGCGGGTAGCAATGCGCACGTCTTCGGTATAACCTTGCGCTCCGCCACCGGTAGGGTGCATGTGAATAGTGGCATGTGGCAATGCATATCGTTTGCCTTTACATCCGGACGTAAGCAATGCCGTGCCCATACTTGCTGAGACTCCCACCGCCACTGTAGAGACGGGTGCCTGGATCATTTGCATGGCATCATATATAGCGAGGCCGGCATATACACTTCCTCCCGGACTATTGATATATAGGCTGATCTGTCTTTTCTGATCAATGCTGTTCAGGTATAGCAACTGTGCCACAATAACATTGGCTACAGCATCATTTATACCGGTGCCGAGAAAGATAATACGTTCTTTTAGCAACAGGCTATAAATATCGTAAGCACGTTCACCCCGGGAGCTGTTGTCTATCACCATCGGTATCATGTTCGCTTGTATCATCACTATGTCATTTAAAGAGTTGAATAATTTCTTCTTTCCAGTCGGCATGTCGTGCGTCATGGAATAATTTGTCATGGACGTTCTTTGCCTGTTGCTTTATCTTTTTTCGATGGTATAACTTTACGAATGTATATACCTTCTGCTGGGCGGAGACATTCCATCGCAGCAGCGGACTTGTCAGCAGCCGCGCTTCAAATAGCAGTCTTTCTTCCGGAGACAGCCGGTTGTGCAGGTATTTCTCTGCGTGTGCTATATCATTCAATGAAGTCCTCATACGAAATGGATTTTTCTTTGATGGTATCCCTGATCTTTTCGATACACTTATATTTCTGTACGGTAGCGGAACGCTCGGTTCCAAAACCAAACTTACCTGCCAGTATCTTCATGGAGATTTTTTCATAGTAGAAAGCCTGCAGTAATTCCATGCATTTTCTCCCGGTGGTGGCGAGAAGTTTTAATAGCTGCATACTGTCTACTTCCGGGTCATAATCGTTCGGTATGGTAATCGATGATTCCATGATGTCCAGTGAAACCTTTTTGCGATCGTGTGTATACTTTCGCATCCACAGGTGTTTCGTTATACCGAGTATATAGGCTTCCGGTGATATATAGGTTGTGAAACCGGGATCGGCTATCTTTTCGCAGTATATCACGAGTGCATCCTGAAAGAGATCCGATGCATCATCCAGGGATCCATTCATTTTTCGTACGAATCCTGCTACGACAGGAAAAGCCGTTATATAGAGTGCTTCAAACAATTTGTCACGTTCCTCGTGAGTCATTGCAGTGGTAGTTTCTTTCAGCAGTACTGATTCCATAACAGTATGTTTAATACAATGTGCAGAAAAGAAGAAAGATATCACCTGGAGATCGGTGATTTTTTTATTCTCTTGTAAGTTAGAGAATTATGGAATTTATCCAATGAAACAATGTGAGCGTGTGGAACACAGTGAGAACAATAGAGGTGATCGAGACAATGTTATGTGCTCTGCGGAAGTACGACTAATTAGGATAGATGGCTTGACTAGTTGATTAACAGGTATAGCAAATTAGCTATAATATTCGCTATCGGGTAAATCCAGGTTTGGCAGTTATATGTATACTATAACCTCATAAATCTTACTTCAAGCGTTCGACTGTTTTTAAACTTGGATATCTCTCATTTGTTATCTCAAACAAGAAAACAGGAGATCATAGTTATATACATTATACCATGAAAGTAGGTATAAATTGTGTGCACCTCGATTGTAAACAGACTATTGTAAATGATTTCTGACATATATAATGGATAAAAAACGCACCCGATTTTCAGGTGTTTGTGCGATAGAAGTACAAACATTTCTATATTGGTTCTATATAGACATGAAAGTTCTGGCCGGAACCTAAATCGTTAAAAACTTAAACTAAAAACAACATGAAAATAAATCACGAAATTCAATCTTCGAATTTGCGCGACCTTACACCTGAAGAGCAACAGGAAATCAATGGCGGAGTATTTGGTTTAGATGACCTTCTAATTGGAGTCGCTGTTGGAGCCGCAGTTCAAATTATGTCCGATTGGGATAATTTCAAGCGCGGTCTTTCTGGCAAAGCGGAAATTGCTAAATCGTAAACAATTCGGAAAATTTTCAACAAAAATTATAACAAAATTATTTATGAAAGATTTGAATATTGAATCAACAACCGAGTTGACCACACTCGAGTTAAATGAAGTAAACGGCGGTGGATTTGCGTATGACGCTGGCTTCTTCTTAAGAGAAACTTGGGTGTACCTTAAAAATGGCGGTGGAGCATCAGGAACTGCTGCAGTGGCTGTAGATCTCGGTGTTAACTATAGGCCAGCAAATTAAAATCCAATAGGTTGAAGTAGTCAAAG
Organism: uncultured Chitinophaga sp.; assembly: GCA_966211525.1. GTDB lineage: Bacteria > Bacteroidota > Bacteroidia > Cytophagales > Cyclobacteriaceae > Ohtaekwangia. The sequence continues at coordinate 4,212 of CBIHOZ010000243.1, forward strand.
CAAGTTATTGCTTTGACTACTGACGTCAAATTTATATATATATGTTAAACCTATATTTTTTTTAAAATCATGGACAGCAGGGAATTGAAATTGAAACTTTTTCGAATAGCGCTAGGACTGTGTATATCTCTTTTTGTTTTCAAAAATTGGGACAGCATTAAATATTTTTTATTTAGAAAGTAGATAAATGAAGGAAGAGACTCGGTGGGCTGATGCCATTGTCTTTATTGTTGTATGGATAGCGTTTTGTGCTTTGTTTTATGGGGGTGTTTTCCTCGTGTTTCCTGATGCACTGACAAAGGATGGCGCCTATTTCGAAGGATTAATGCGTCACAATCGTGTATTTCTGATGCTCACTCAATTAGCCATGCTTTCGGGAACTGTTTCTGCTATTGTAGTTCACTCTCGCTACATTGTTAGGAGTCCCCATACATTTATTCCTAAGCGAATTCGAGCTAAATATTTTTTTGCCGGAGTTGCACTTGGCGTGATTCTAATTTCAATAGTTGTTGCTACTCTGTTGTTATCTGAAGCAATCACATTGTACTTTGAACATGTGACATGGGATTTGGCCTATTACTCCGTATTGTTTTTGATAGTGGCGTGTTCGGAAGAGCTCCTTTCTCGCGGCTATATTTATAACATCCTTTCAAAAGCGACCAACAGCAATTTTGCACTTGTCGCGTCTTCTCTCTTCTTTTCACTTTTACATAGCCTTAACAGTTCTATTACACTGATTGGTTTTTTGAATCTTTTCCTTGCAGGAATTCTCTTCGGCCTTACCTATAGAGCCAAGGACGATTTGTCGATGCCTATTGGTCTTCATTTTTCGTGGAATGTTTTGCAGGGGCCAATATTTGGTTTCAGCGTAAGCGGCTTCACTACGATAAGCATTTTTCAGGTTAATCAATTATCGCCAAATCTCTCTGGTGGAACGTTTGGAATTGAAGGCTCGGGTATTTTGTCGTTTACAATATTGGTTTCAATAATAATATTATTGGCGATTGATAAACGAAGCAAAAAGTTCCAACTAAATTTTCGATAAAGGGATATATATAATTCCACTTAGAAGGAAAGAAAGCATGATCCCCAAAGAACTACTTAATCTCACAACCGATAGCCTACATGACCATATCCATCGGCGGACTAACATTATTTATGTAATCGTTTTATCACTTGTTATAGCCATAATGGTCTCTCTTCCTTTTATTAAAGTTAACGTTTCTATTCACGCGCCAGCATTAATTCGCCCTTCCGCAGACATAACTATAATTCGATCGCTTGTTAGTGGCCAAGTTAAAGGCGCATATGCGATAGAAAACAAGCCAGTAAACAAAGGTGACTTACTATTCTTACTCGAAAATCCTGTTATTGAGGAGCGTGACAATTTCTTAAAAACACAGATAGCCGAAATTTCTCAGTTCTTGACCGACCTAGAGCTGGCAATGAAACATATTACCGATGAAAGTAATGGCCAGGAAGCAACTATTTCATCTCCGGTATATCAGCAGTCGTTAATCATTTTTAAACAAACTAGAAGGGAGTATGAAGTGAGGTTGGAGAAAGTGAAACGCGACTATGACCGGAACTACAAGCTGCATAAAGAAAAAGTGATCTCGGATTCTGACTTTGAGAACTTTTCTTTCGAATTTGATAAAGCTAAACAAGAACTGGCAAGTCAAAAAGAATCGCAGTTGAATTCATGGCAACGCGAGTATTCTGAACTCGAGATTCAACTTCAAGAGTTAAAGTCACAACTGGCACAATTGGAGAAAGAAAAACAAAACTTATTCATTCGTTCTCCGATCAAAGGGACTATACAAAAGAACTTGAGTATATACTCAGGAAGCATTGTAGCCCTCAATCAAGAGTTAGCTCAAATTTCTCCAGACACAAGTTTAATAGTTGAAGCTTTCGTCAGTCCAAACGATATCGGGCTGTTGAAAAAATCAATGCCTGTACGTGTACAGGTCGATGCGTTTAACTATAACCAATGGGGCATGGCTTCGGGCCAAATAAGTGATATCTCCAATGATATTTATTTCGAAAATGACAAACCAGTTTTCAAGATTCGATGCTCCCTAAACGAGGCATATCTCACACTCAAAAACGGCTACCGAGGTTATCTTAAAAAAGGAATGACGGTTCAGACGCGCTTCATGGTAACTGAGAGAAGCCTTTGGAATTTACTTTATGATAAAATTGACGATTGGGTCAATCCTCAAGCAAATCACGCCGACTAGCCACAATGAAACCAGTAAAAATAAAACAGAGGGACGTGACTGACTGTGGGGCAGCATGTCTTGCTTCGATAGCCGCTTTTTACAAATTGAGAATGTCTGTAGCCAGGATTCGACAATTAGCGGCCACCGACAAAAAGGGGACAAGTGTCGCAGGAATAATTGAAGCTGCTAAACGCCTTGGCTTTGATGTGAAAGGTGTTAAAGGCGATTTTCAAAGTTTGTTTGAAATTCCTAAGCCAGCAATTGCTCACTTGATACTTGCAACAGGCCTCCACCATTATGTTGTCATTTATGGGGTAAATAAAAGACATATTATAGTCATGGACCCTGCCAATGGTATGGTCAAGAAGTATACTCATGAAGAGTTTCAAAACCTCTGGAGTAAAGTCTTAGTTTTGATGCTTCCGAACCAGAATTTTATCGTCGGTGATAAGACGATTTCTGTTTCGACTAGATTCTTGTCGCTGATCCGGCCGCATAGAGCACAAATATTCCAGTGCTTATTTGGTGCCCTAACTTACACAGTACTCGGGCTTTCAACCTCCATTTTCGTTCAAAAGATTGTGGATCATGTTTTAATTGACGGAAATCGAAATCTGCTCAATCTTATGGGGGTTATCATGTCAATTATTGTTATCGTACAAATTTTTATCGGAGCTACAAAAAGTGTATTGACGATGAGAACAGGGCAACTGATAGACTCTCAATTGATACTGGGATACTACAAACATCTTCTTAAACTCCCACAGGATTTTTTTGATCGAATGAGAGTCGGCGAAATTATTTCGCGTATAAACGATGCAGTAAAAATAAGGGCCTTTATCAACGATGTATCGATCAACATGATAGTAAACTTTCTTGTCTTGATTCTTTCGTTCTTGTTAATGTTTACCTACTACTGGAAACTGGCTGCCGTTATACTGACGGTTGTTCCTTGTTATATGATTATTTATTTGGTAGCTAACAGACTTAACAAAAAAGTTGAGAGACAGCTAATGGAGGATGCGGCTGAATTAGAATCGCAATTGATTGAGTCGTTAAACTCGGTAAGGACAATTAAAAGCCATGGACTTGAGTCATTTACAAATTTGAAAACTGAAATCAAATTTGTCTCACTACTTAAGACAATTTACAAGTCGGGCCTCAATGGTATTTTTTCTGGCAACGCAACTGAGTTTTTTTCGCAAGTTTTTGTCATTATACTTATGTGGGTAGGGACGGGATTTGTCATGGAAGGTCAAATCACGCCAGGGGAACTTCTCTCTTTTTATGCTCTGATTGCATTCTTCACAGGTCCAGCGAATAGTATCATTGGAATGAATAAAGTGATCCAAAATGCCAGAATAGCTGCTGACCGTCTTTTTGAAATAATGGACCTTGAGCAGGAGCAGAACGAAGATAAAATACCACTTACCAGAGAAATGATTGGAAATATTGTTTTATCCAATGTTTCTTTTCGCTATGGGACGCGAGCAAATGTTTTGACCAATTTTTCATTGTTAGTTGAGAAAGGAAAAGTAACGGCAATAGTTGGAGAAAGTGGTTCAGGGAAATCAACGATCGCTGCAATTCTTCAGAATCTATACCCCATTCAATCAGGGAGTGTCTCAATCGGGGATCTAAATCTAAAATATATTGAAACCTCTTCGCTACGCCAGTACGTTTCAGTTGTTCCTCAAAGCATTCATCTATTTGCAGGAAACGTAATTGAAAACATTGCGGTCGGGGATTTTCATCCTGATCTCAAAAAAATAATTTCGATTTGCGCTGAACTTGATATACTTCAGTTTGTCGAACATCTACCAAAGGGTTTTCACTCTTACTTGGGAGAGAATGGGACCACTCTATCTGGCGGGCAGCGGCAGAAAATTGCAATTGCAAGAGCATTATACCGTGATCCGGAAATATTGATACTGGATGAGGCGACAGCATCATTGGACTCCGCCGCAGAGCAGCATGTTCAAAGG
>CBIHOZ010000244.1:0-8407 GCA_966211525.1 uncultured Chitinophaga sp.
CACCGCGGTATAGATCACCATCATAGCGCCATACATAACCACCACAGGTCATCGTCTTGTGCAGCGCACATTTACTAATCGTATCTGAATCATTACCCGTTTTATGCGCCGCCTCTTTTACGCTCGGATATACTTGGAGCTTCTTTCCTTCAATGCTATACTGAGTAACTTTATTTTCGTAAGAGAAATCTTTAAATTCTCCCCTATAGGGTGTTCCCTTAAAGCGGTATACATATCCGTTCAGCTGCTTGAGTTTCTGTTGTACGACCGCACGAACGCTGCTGCGATGGCTGTTATTCTTTTGTGCCGCTTCCGCTACGCTTTTATACTCCTCAACCTTCTTACCATCTAAGGTATATTTGATGATGGGTCTTGGTGAATTTGCATCCGACCAGGATAACTTTCGTTTTTTGATGATCAACTGCCCTGAACGAGGTCTGCGCTCGTTTCGTAACCCATGAATGTATAGCTCGGTACCGTTCATCAGCACCAGGTTATCGTACCGGTTATTCAGGTTGTCGCCATCCTTATGAACAACCACAAGTTTATCTTTCTTAAAATCAATGGGCTTTACGAAGGCGTGATATACCAGACGGTTTACCTTGAAGCTATAGTCACCACCTTCGTACCGCAGGTGAACGGAGAGCTGGTACACGTAGTCTTTTGTATAAGAGTTATAGTGCTTTGCCAGTGATTGCTTCCGGATACGTTCTTTGGTAAAATATAGTTGTTTACCATCAGTGGATATAATCAGGCGCGGTGCTGCCCAGATGCGACCATAGTTTGATATACTATAAGCGCCATCAAAACCAGGTATATCTTCCCACCTCTCCCCTTTCATCGAGTCGAGGGACAGGTTTTGATAAGGATACTGGCCCGCCTTTTTTTTATCAGACATATAAATCAATTATTGAATTAGGACTAAAATAGAGCGAACATTCAGAGGTAAAACATAAATAATGAGCGGTTGTTCACCACTACATCACGGATGTTAATGAAACACACGTGCAGGTAATGCAGCGTCATTATGTTGGTGCTAGGTGTTTATATTTCTGAAACAATGAAGCGTCCCGAGTGTATCTAAAACAAAGAAATGGTTGCCATAGGCTTGCAGCCCAATTCCTTCCTGTAAAAAGTGATCATTCTCCATTTCAATTTTCTCCCACCATAAAAGGTCGAGTGTGTTGTAGTCCAATATTCCAACATGGGTTGGGAACCGTTCATTTTTAATAGCGGTGAAATATATTTTACCATCACACAGCCGCCAGTCTTTAAGAACTAATTCTTTGCGAAGCAATGATTGAACAATTCCTTTACGCATTGGATGCCCTGCTGCCAGATCGATTTCTACATACTGGGTTTCCTTTTCGAATCTGTTACTTCCGCGCAGATATAGGATACGGGCTCCATCCAGTACCTGCTGTGCATGCAAACCAGACTTCAAATTTACATCTTCCCAGTATTGATCGATGGAACCCGTATTGCAGTCCATCGTTATTAAACGGTGTGTCGCTGGGTCCCATTTGACACAAACCGTAAGTTTATTACCCTGTACCGCTACGAGCGATGTGATCATGAACTCATATTCGTTTTCATGCGCATATACCGATAATGGTCTCGCTACCTTATCCTTTAGGACTATTTGCCATAACAGCTCACCATCACTGGCAGACAAACATGCTATTGTTGTAACGGAGTGGTGAGACGCCAGCAGACCAAAAACAAAATCTGCGGTATGGAATGAACGGACCACATGCATATCCACTACCCAACGCTGGCGTTCATGCTCTATATCCCAAATCCCAACCTGGTTCACATCCTGCACTGAGATACCATAGAAGACAACCTGGCCTGCTACCTTGTTGGCAAACCTGTCGATTGCGTATCGGCCTTCGGGCACTAACCCTGTATGCTGGTCTCCACGAATTGAAAAAAAATGATTGGCACCATAACCACTGGCGTCCCTTGCATGCAACACATCGTCACACCACATAACGTTGCTTGCATTTTTAACATCACTGCTCCAGACTTCTTCTAAAGACAAAGAATTTACCACCTGTACCTTTCCTGACTTCGTACACCAAGCTATTAATCCATCGTTTATTGAAAAACTGAAAATATTCTTCACTTCATTAAATTTAGAATATCCCATTGCGTGATTTTTAAAGGGAATACAAGTTACACGGAAATCATCAATCGTGACATCAGTACAAAGGTGTTCGGAAATATGCCAACGTAATTTGACCTTTATAACAAGTGAATATTGCGGGGCTAATATAATGTTCACCTTAACTTAGTCGACATTAAACCTTCGCCAAAAAATTTACACGTATAGTTAATACACTAAAAGTAAGACTGCCCCTACCTGAATACGGTAACTTTATCTTAGCAAAGTTCGCGATAATCTTCCCGCCAGAGGATGCATATTTCAGCACAGGCGAGTAATGTCGCATTTATAGACAGACATATTATCTCATCCGAAGAGAAGAATGTCAGAGACACACCGCACGAAAGAATTTTCAAGCAATCAGTATGCGTCATTGATAAGTCCGGATAGGCGTTCTTTCATCTGGTCGATAAAAATCGTGTTCCCATTCTTGCGCATCTTTACTTCGGCAAACACTTTCGCATAGTTATCCAGGTGTATGCCGAACATAGCTTGAAATGCTATAGCAATTTGCTTGAGTTCAGCGTTGCCGTGATTGAAGACTCCACAGCTATGAAGTGCGTACATCAGTTCAACCAGGGAAACTTTAGAAACAGTCCATTGCAGCTTTGGCAATGTAGCAGTTTGCGCATCGGACTCAAGCCGACTGATCGCCTGCGTGATAAAATCCCGAATCGTTTGGTGTGCAAGGATCTTGGCAAGCTTCCGATCACAAAGCGTTGAAAATTTATCATCGATTTCACTTGAGGCTCGTGTTGCGCGGCTAAAATATATATGATCCATATGCGTGTTACCCGAAACACAATACTCATAGAACACGCGGTGCCGACTCGCAAACGACTCAAACTTTCTTAAGACGCTATGGTAGTTGTCAAGTTTGCGCTGACGATCACTATACAAATCAAAGAGCAGCAATGCAAATATCCTCTTGTGATAAAGTAAACTACTGACCATGGCAGGCTTTACGGTCTTAAAAAAATAGATTTCTTCCGCGATGTCCTTAAAAGTATACGTTGCAATAAACTGTTGTGTGTCTCTTACTATACCGCGTATTTTCATAACTGCCTGCCCTACGGTTTGCAAATCAACCGAACCTGCAGAAACAACGTCCTTAATACGCTGTTCTTGTTTTGTAGTAAACTCCAGTAACTCCATACGACTATATATTTACGTTAAGCAGCATCCGGCAACCGGCTTGCAATAATGATTTTGATGTCCTCCTTTATAGCGAGGTAGTTATTTCTGATTTCATCTGCAGATACCTGGCGAACGGTGGGAATTGGCTTAAAAGCAGCCTCTTCCTTCTGCAGTGCTACGTGATCGTTAAGTATCTCCGCATGAAAGAGCTTGAGTTCAATCTTTTGCTGCGGGTCATCTGCCACCATCCCAACAAATTCACCGGAAGACAGTGACGCAATTTTCGATGGCGGTATAGCAGCGTCTAATTGCGTGGAGTGGCTCACCGATGTATCGCTTCGATTAATCGATATACTGGTGCGCTCCTGAACAATTCGTCCAAAGCGCTCTGATAAAAGTTTCGAGGTCTCTCCTACGACCTGCCCGCTAATCACGTTACCGACAATGTTCATAATTACTTCGGCCTGATCACGACCATAATCTTTCTTTAGGTGAGAGTAATCCTGAACGGCCACCGTGGTTGCGACTTTGTTTGATCGCGCGGTAGCGATGAGGCTATCAATGTTATTAAAGTATACGGTAGGGAACTCGTCAAAGATCAAACTGCTTTTTAGTTTGCCCTTCTTATTTACAAGCTTGATCACACGTGCTATATATAGCGACAGCACTGCGCCAAAGATCTGCTGCTTCTGCGGATTGTTACCCATGCACACTACCTTCGGCTCTTTCGGGTTATTGATGTCCAGGGTGAAGTCATTTCCGGAAAGTACATAGTATAGCTGCGGTGAGGAGAGTCGCGCCATACCAATCTTGGCGGATGCAATCTGGCCTTCGAGCTGTTCCCACGCTTCATGTCGATACGCCGATTCAAACGGATTGATGAGTACATCTATTTCCGGTTCGGTGCGCAGGAGCGGAAACATGACTTTATAGTCGAGCTGCATGAGCTCGATCACATGCGGAAGGGTACAATATATACCACCTTCATATTTGCGCAGAAACCAGATGATGGCTGTAACAAAATTGATCGGTGATTCCACGAAGAAGTCTCCCTGCTTCTTTATCCAATCACGATTTAGTCCCAGCATGATGGTACGGGACGATTCACTGGCATCGGTGATATCTTCCATCGTCACGGGATCAAGCGGATTGCAGCGATGGACGATCTTATCAAATTCAATAACATAGAACTTTGGTGTCACCGTATAGTGATGGCTATATTTCAGCAGCGCATTGTAGGCAATGATGGAAAGGTCATCATACTTGAAGTCATAGATAAACATGCTAAAACCCTTTTGAATATGCTGCGTGATAATGTGACGGATGACAAAATACGATTTGCCGGCACCAGGTGTTCCGATGACCAGCAGCGCTCGAAACGGATTAATAAAATTTATCCAGCTCCTGCGGCTTCGTCCGTTAATGGTATACTGTGCAGGAAGATTTATCGAGTATTCGTTCTCCAGCAGTCGTTCCTCTTGAGGAAAGGATTGATTCATGGTGTTAAAAATATCCTCGCGCAGGGAGATTTTTATATAGCGTGCGAGCCACACACCACCGGTCAGGATGGCTACATAACCAAATAGCATTACGCCCATATATACGATGGTGATCGGTACTGGCTCCAGCGCCAACCACCATAGCATATGCCCACCTAAAAATGCCACGACACCTAGTACCAAGCAGCAGACAAAATATACTGTACGAACATTTTCGACTTTACGTACCGACACACCTAGCAACGACACAGCGAGTAACACGAGAATAATACATTTCGAGACCCAGACAGTTTTAAATATACCTGTGGAAGTGATGTTGATCATCACGCGGTCGATGAAGTCATGGGTATATCCAACCTGAGCAAACCCTTCATGACAATAATAATAGAAGTGCATGATGAGCACGGTCATACTGCAGATGCGTGTCATATCCATGATCTTGCGCAAGGCTTGTTCGTTCTCTCCTGTTTGCATCGAGATACTATTAAAGTTTGCGTCTCTTTCTTCTGCGTTTCCTGAGTTTCAAAGCTGCCTCCGGTGATATACCAAGTGTTTCCTTTGCCGAGAGTAAGTTGGTTATGATTACATCGTCGTTTCTCCGAGCAACGTCCCCTTCCCTAACCGCAGAAACCTCATAAGGTGGTTTATCATCACGGCCTGGCAACGGACCAGCTTTACCCTGGCGATTATCCAGCTGACTAAGTATAGCGGCTGCACTGTAGTTTTTTCCCAGATCACTTCCGTTCATGACAACCCTGGAGCGCTGATCGATAAAGGTGATACCATACGTTCGTCCTTGCGCATTGTCCCGATAAACCACGGTTATACCAGCTTTCGCCATTTCAATTCTAAATTGATCTTTTGTCGTCAGTGGCTTTGACAATACAGAATCGATTGATTGTTTTATACCGTTCTTATATGCGCTCCGAAGCACTTCGTTGAGCTTGAACTGTTTCTCCAGGAAGGCTAACGTTGGTTTACCGGGTATAGCACTTGCCTTCATCGGAACTCCGACCGGTCTGCCCTTGTCATCCAACGCCGTATATAGCAATCCTCTCTTTTCATACATCCGTGAATGCTCACGTCCCCGATCTGCCGCCACATTGAACTGCCGGAGTACGGCGTTGAACTCAGGGAGAGAAGTATATTTATATGACCGGCTAACAAACCGCACAACATCAATTATACCCTGACGCGTTTCAGTTTTTCCGTACACTACTTTAGACACATCAGCTGAGGTCATCGTTTGGTGTATACTCTTCTTGCTATCGGCCTGAACCAAGTCGAATTCCTTCTCGATTTCTTTGCGGGCTGTTTCCGATTGATTCTTCCCCAGGAAATGAATGGGTATACGTTTACCATTTTCTTGAATGAGTGTTGTCAAAATATGTATATGGGGGTGTGCTGCATCCGTATGTTCATATACCAGGTATGGCTGTTCACCAAACCCAATCTCGTCCATATAACAACTGGCAATAGTATTCAGTAAGCTGGTAGAGAGTTTCTCACTCCTGTCAAAGTTGAGTGATATGTGAAGCGTATTGGTATGAGAACGTCTGTTTCGTTCATTTAAATTGATAAAGCGATCAAGCTTCTCACGAAATGACAAATCCTCGAGATCACGCTGGAATAGATTTGCCTGGATGCACACCGCCTTGCCGTGCTCGACTTTACTTTCATTATAGCGAAGCGCCCCGTATATATTCTTTCCACTCTTCATGCGTACTACCATTTTTTAGTGAGTTCATCAATCCATTCATCGGTCTTGGCAATCATTGCCGTAATCTTGTTATACTCTTGCAGTATCTTCAGGGCCTCATAGAGTTTTTGACTAGGCAGTGATGTTCCATGAAAGTATTTAGTTACCTGGTTGATGTTGGTTCCAATTGCCCGTAGTTCTTTTCGAATTGCCGTAAGCTCAATGACAACCGCTTCCTTGGATGTGTCTTTGTGATACCAGATAATTTCCTCTTTGTATAGTATAGCCCGGGCGAGTTCAGCGACCGTACGACAGTTGCTGTGTGCTAGCCATCCTTCCATTTTCTTGTAGAAAGAATCGGACACGCGTAAGCCTATCTTCCGGGAGAGTTGTTCTGCTATATCAACCTTTCTTCGTGTCATCGCTTTCGTTACGGTTCACAAACATTGCCGAGTTCCGAGGCGTCCCCCGGAGGGCAAGATGCCCAAATGCGCTAGCATTTGTACATCTTGCTGCCCGCAGAAAGCGCGGGCCAGGGTCGCCGATTTTCTGTTATGTATTTTGTTGAATCGCCTCTCATCTCGTATATCCATATCGGATTGATATCATTATATATCTGTCGATTTATCATAGTGTTGCTGTTTTCATTACGCGTACAAATCACGGATGGAACATTTTATCAAACCAGTACAAGTGTTCCAGGACACTCGCTAACCCGTTCAGGATGAGAGGAAAAAAATCTTAAGATTTTCCGTTCGTTTCGATTGTTACATTTGTCTTTGCTCACAACTGGCTCTGGTAATTGTCTCTGTTTAACCATAAAACCACTACGGATTATGACAAGGGAATCTATCGATCCGATCCTTCGCAAGCCTATCCAAAATCTGCAAGTAAGTCCTGAATTCAGAGCAATGGCACGCGCGAACGGGTACAGAACGTTGTATGACATTTTGCAATGGCCGGTATATATGATCCCTGGGAAGAAGCGCTCGGGCTATCGCATCGTTCGTGAGCTGCTGGATATACTTGAAGAGCACGACTTGCTATACATGTTGAAAGAATAGTGTAAAAAATTAACACAACGGTATCAGTAGGGTATACAGACATTTCGCTGTTTATAGCTGTAGAACAGTCCCTAAACTTTTACCATGATGCAGCCAAACACCTGGACAGCATTCATCACGAATCTGCTCATATTACTTTTCACCTATACATCGCTTAGCAAACTGCTTGACTTCACCGAGTTCTCTTCTCAAATGCATAATCAACCCGTGCCAGTATGGATGGCTGATCTGGCAACCTGGGCATTACCATCTCTTCAAATACTCATTGTCGGATTGCTAAGCATTCGAAAATTTCGTTCACGGGGATTTTTGCTGGCATTGATTGTCATGTTAATATTTACCCTCTATGTCATACTCATCGTAACTGATATCTTCCCCTATATACCTTGCTCCTGCGCTGGTATACTAAAAGGCATGAGTTGGACAACTCAGCTGGTATTCAACATTGTCATCACGACCATGGCATTTATCGGCGTTCGCGTACAACGAAGAATAGATTCACCAAACACACATCAAAATATACCGCGGTAAGTCTGCCTGATCAGCAGGCACAGGGTAAAGCTGAAAACCTGAAAAAGAGTAAGCGTTGATTTTTAATTTCAAAGACGTTTTGATGCTTTTTGAGATGTCAAAAAAGCACTCCAATTCATATGAACAAGTTGTTAAAAGTTCTTCCCGTATTTGCATTGATACTGGGAACAGCACTGGCTTTTGGTGGAGCGAGTGGTGAAAACCTCGCACAAACAAAGCGCGCCAACCAGAATGGAAACTGGGTGGACATCACCGGGCAAGTTCAGGGCAGCGACTATCGCTGTTCGACCAGCTCGCGGGTTTGTACACA
>CBIHOZ010000245.1:0-8399 GCA_966211525.1 uncultured Chitinophaga sp.
AAGCAGATCGAAGTATAGATACGCCCGCAGAAACTGCATTTGTCCGCCTAACACTTTCAACGCGTCAGCATCCAATTCAGAGTTCTGTGTTTTCTCGAAGAACAAATTTGCTCTTCGTATACCGGCATACGCCTGTGTCCAAAGATTACGCGTTACACCTTCACCATCGTCCTGACTTACTTCGGCGCGGGTATATATTTTAATGGTGCTCTCTGCGCTACCGTGTTGGTTGTACGCGTTATCGGTAAGTCCATCCGTTAACGAGTTTTCATCGTCAAACGGAAAACGAATGCTGCGATATGTACCGTTTACGTAATCGCGCAGCAATGCTTCATCTGCAAAAACATCTACCTCGCTGTAACCATTCAGTGGTTTTTTATCCAGTATATCATCGGAACATGCCCAAAGAAGACCGGATACTGCAGCGACAGCTATATATACTATTTTTCTCGTATTCATGCGCCGTTAAAAAGTTAGGTTTAAACCAAAGTTTATACTCTTGGTATGCGGGAACTGCCATCCTTCCACGTTGGTGTTTTCCGGATCAGGCAATCCATCCTTCTTCAGTTTGTCGAATGTGAGCAGGTTATAACCATTTACATATACACGTACATGTTGCAGGCCTACTCTTGAAACCAGGTCGTTTGGAATAGTATACCCCAGCTCTATATTCTTGAGTCGAACAAACGATACATTCTGAAGCCACAGCGTGCTATACTGTGCATCGGTATTACCGCGGTTGATAGCAGGTAATGAACCGTTCGGATTATCTTCTGTATCGTAAGCATTCTCGAGGAAATATACCATACCGTTGTTACCGTTGGAGAAGCTATAGCGCAGATACTGTTCTGCACGCGCTTGTCCCTGGAACACGGCTGAGAAATCAAAGCCTTTGTAGTTAGCCCCCAGTGTTATACCGTACTGAAGCTGTGGTATATTTGTGAGATTCTGACGAGTTCTGTCAGCATTGGTTACGGCACCGTCACCGTTCACATCGCGATAGATCGGATCGCCCAATACAGCTACTCCGTTCAAGCCCGGATACTGATCGAGATCAGCCTGTGTACGGTATACACCTATATATTGATATGCCAGGCGTGAACCGATCGGGTGTCCTTCTGCTTTCTGATAGTCTTCCGGATATACATTTCCTTCATCCATGAAGATTACTTTGTTGCGTGCATACGTGATGTTACCACCGATGTTGAAGTTTACATCGCCAATGGTATTGCGATACATAATTTGTGTATCGAAACCTTTGTTGTCTACTTCACCAATGTTCTCATCCGGTAACACAAGCCCGGTATAGTTTGGAACGGTTACGTTGCGTGGCGCCAGGATGTCGTTACGTTTTTCAAAGAACACATCGAACTCCCAGGTTAAACGGTTAGCAAAGAAGCCTGCGTCAAAACCAACGTCAAACGTGCGCTTGGTTTCCCAGGTAATGTTCGGGTTAGCAGCAACGCCCGGGTTCAATACATTCACATCGTTTCCACCCAATACGTAGCCTTGTGATCCTGCTGTAGGATAGCTGAATGTACTTAAGTATTGGAACGGATCGATGCGGTCGTTACCAAGTTTACCCCACGAAGCACGCAGCTTCAGGTTGCTCACTACAGAGTTGTCTATCATGAAAGCCTCTTCTGAAATTCTCCAGCCGGCTGATACGCCCGGGAAGAAACCGAAACGTTTGTCGCTCGGGAAGTTTGAAGAGCCATCGTAACGGAAGTGGAACTGCAGCATATAGCGGTCTTTCAACGTATAGGCTACACGTCCGAAGTAATTCTGACGCGCTGTTTCCGATGCACTACCATAGGTGCCCTGGTAATCTGTATTCGCGCTACCTGCAAAAAGCTGGTCTATACGACTAGACTGATACTGGAAGCGTTGCGCGTAAAAGTTATTGTTAGAGAATTCGTTCTGCTCGTATGCAACAAACGCATTAACATTGTGCATACCGAAAGTACGCTCGTACTTGATTTTACCGTGCAGCGTTACCGATTGTGTACCGATATAGTCCTGCTTCAGGTAAGTATTGTTCAAGGTAGGACCGCCTTTCACGGCTACGATCTCTCCGTTCTCTTCTTTATAGTATGTAAATGGCTGATAGAATTTTTTCTGAAAATCCTGAACGATATCAATCGCTGCAAAGCCATCTACGGAAAGACCTTCTATATATGGTATTTTATACTCGCCACTCAATGTACCATTCAACACGTTGCGTTGCAGGTTCAGATAACCTGGACCTTGTGCCACTGCTAACGGGTTTGTTTCTGAACGACCCGCAGTAGGCAGTCCGTTGATAGTAGCCGGAATGGTTGGAGCCGCACGGATGGTGTTACCATAAATAGTTTCATCTTCATATTGTAACCATCTTCTGTCTTCGCGTCTTCCCGCCAGGTTCAAACCGATCTTGAATCGCTCAGAGATCTGTGCATCTATATTTGAACGTACGTTGTATTGCTTGAACTTGGTTGTCTCATCACCGGTGATCAAACCATTCTGATACGTAGTACCGGTAGAAAGGAAATACTTTACTTTATCGGTACCACCGTTCAGCGTAATGCTGTGGCGATTCTGAAGTGAGTATCCTTTATATACTTCATCGATCCAGTCTGTACTGGGAGCAACACCACTTTCGTAGTCAGCGATCTGCTGTGCCGAAAACAGCGGTGAGCCGTTCCATGTATTTACGCTTCTCGCATATAGTCCGGCATCTGCCAGTTTTACTTTGCGTGTAGGACTAACAAAGCCCTGGTTGAATGAGTAGTTAACGGTTGGCTTACCGGTTTTACCACGTTTGGTAGTGATCAACACAACACCGTTTGCAGCCTGTGCTCCATATATAGCAGCAGATGCATCTTTCAATACAGTAATTGTCTCAATGTCATTCGGGTCGATACGAGATATACCATCGCGGTTGGCAATACCATCCACAACGATCAACGCATCGGTATTACCGGTTGTACCGACACCGCGAATAAAAATACGCGCATCGTCACGACCAGGCTCCGAGTTAGTCTGGTTTACAAATAAACCGGGAACACGTCCGGCAAGTGAGTTGGAAATAGAAACGGCCGAGCTCTTCTTGATCTCTTCACCAGAAACCTGCGATATAGCAGCGGTTACTTCTTTTTTCTCCTGCGTGCCATATCCTACCACAACAACTTCAGCCAAAGACTGAATGTCTTCCTGAAGCGTTACATCTACTGTACTTTGATTGTTGGCAGCAACTTCTTTTGTAGCGTATCCTATAAAAGAGAATACAAGTGTTACATCGCCACTGGAAACTTCAAGGGTATACATACCATCAGCATCCGTTGTTACACCGGTGCTGGTACCTTTTACCACAACGTTTACTCCGGGCAGTGGTGATCCGAACTCATCGGTTACTTTACCGGTGATTGTTACCGCTACCGGCTTCACTTCTTCAGAAGTACTTGCTTCCGCAGAAGATGTTTTACCAACCGGCATGAGTACAATCTGGTTGCCCAATACTTTATATTCAATCGCAGCACCCAACAGGTTATCAAGCGCATCGCCTAAACGCGCTTCCTGCAGGTGAAGGGTTACTTCTTTGGCATCTTCTACCAGTTGAGGACTGTAAGCAAACTTAACGTTAGCCTGCCGGCTGATCATCAAGAGCACGTTCTGAACTTTTGCGCCCTCAACGTCAATGCTGACTTTTCGATCCAATACCTCCTGACCAAAGCCGGGTACCGCATGTGCCATGGCAATGGTAAAAGAAGATATCAGTATGTGAATTAATGTCACTCTCATAAGAAACAATAATCCATTTTTAACAGGTTTAGGTTTTATCATTAGATTTATAATGTTTTTGTTTTCACTAGGCAAAAACTTGGATGCTCGTGATTTCCAAATCACGGTGCATTGACTCAGGCCGGTAATGGTTGCGACATTATCGGCCTTCATTTTTTTATCGGTAGGATTTATTTCATAGGCATTGCAGCGTTAGGTTTAATGAATCGTGTTTTTAATTACAGCCCTGAGCATCTATTACAATGGATGTTTCCGTAACCTCATAACGGGCACCCAATGCGTTGCAGATTATCTCAAGCTGCTGGTAGAGATTTTCATCTGTCATATCAGACGTAAGTGTACATCCGGTCAGCACTTCTTCGTTGAACTGAATGTTTACACCGTAGCTTTCTTCCAATGTCTTAAAGATCGAGGCAACCGGTGCGTTGGTGTATGACAACACCTGCACAGGTTGTTGTGTAACATTGCCTGGAGATTTTTGAACAACACTGCGCACAGCAAGTGCTTCTTTACGATCGTATACTACCTGTTGATTCGGAGTAAGTATAAATTCCTGTGCTGCGCTTTTTGCAGATGTTGAGTCCAGGCGTGATTGTGTAAACACCGATACTTTACCTGTTTTTACGGCCACTATAATTTCTTTCTCCTGCTCGTAAGCTTTTATGCGAAAGCTTGTTCCCAATACTTTCGTTGTGACTTCATTCGTATATACCAGGAAGGGATGTTCAGCATCTTTTGCTACTTCAAAGAATGCTTCACCAACAAGATATACTTCGCGCTTTGACGTAAATGTCTCCGGGTATTTCAGTTCACTGCCGGGTTGAAGTGTCACGATACTTCCATCCTGCAAAGCAAGTTTGTGTATAGTATTAGTTGTATTGACAAAGCGGATTGTTTTACCAACAGAGGATACGATCGTATTCGATTCCGAAACTGCATCGAAAAAATAGCGCTTCACCAGAAATATACTCACCAGTATAAATGCCAGTGCAGCCGCCACGCGACCAATTTTCCAAAAAGAAAAACGATGTTTACCGGAATGCGAAAGATCAAGTTCGTCATTCAGTTTTTGCCAAAGCTGACCTTTTACATCTGCTTCAGTCTTGTTGGCAAATGTTTCGTCTTCACCATCTTCCATGGCTTTAAACCACGCTTCCACCAGTTGCCGCTCTTCTTCAGTACAGGTGCCTGAATTATACCGGTGAAGTATTTTATCAAAATCTTTCGATGTCATTGCCATGAATTCCGTATGTGCACACCGCGTGCAACAACAGGAAGACGCGCCACCCGGATTTTTCCGCAAGGTGGAATAAAAAATATTTTATTTTTTTTGAAGATGAGACTGAGGCTACTGATAATCAGAGCCAAACGTGTCTCAAGAGAGCAGGCAGATGCAGATAAAAAACATGAAGTCCTTCAGGTGGAGACGCAGTTCACGCAACGATCGTGTTAAATGATACTCAATTGTTCTGCGCGGCATTTTCAGGTTCTCGGCGATCTCGGCAATGGATAATCCCTGCAGGCGATTGAGTCTGAATACCTGCTGCGATTTCTCCGGCAACTGCTGCATGGCTTTTTCGATAGCCGTATTCAGGTCGTTATACTCAACAACTTCCTCAGTAATAGTAGTGCCTTCGGGAAGGAAGTGTTTATAGTACTCCCAATATTTTTCATGCGTGATACGCTGCCGTATAGCGCTGATTACCCTGCGCTTTACCGATACAAATAAGTATTGATCAAGATTGTTTATCAGTAACTCAGAACGTTTTTTCCACAGTGAAGCCAATAACTCCTGAACGATTTCCTCGGCATCCTCATGCGACTTCAGTCGCGCATAGGCTATGCGATATAAACTATTCCAATACCGGTTAAAGATTGCTTCGAACGCATCTTTACTGCCTTCGCGCAACATGCGCAACAATTCTTCATCGGTATGGTGACTATTTATATACAAACGCTCGAGGGTGAATCGGGGGCCAATTTTCGGATAATTTAATAATAAATTCAACGGAAATTATTATCAAAACCCTACATATACAGTACACCGTGGTAATTCAAGCTACCGCAAAAAATACGAAAACCGGAAAAAGGACGTGATTATGGGGACTTTGGAACACGCTGCTCGTGGCGGTTACTGTTTTCCTTCAAAGGCTTCAAAGAAAGCTTTTTCATAGCTGGTGCCGATCGGAATTTCCTCGCCCGCTACAGTAATAATCTTGTTACGAATGTGTTCGATACGGTTGAAAGCAACAATATAGGAACGATGGACACGCACAAAAGCCTGGGCCGGAAGTTTCTCAAGCATAACCTTTAATGTCATGCGGGCAACAACCGGTTTTTGATTTTGAAGGTGAATGCGCAGGTAATCGTCTAGTCCTTCTATAAAAAGAATGTCGGCTATATTGATCTTGATGAGACTATAATCCGCACGAATAAAAAGATATTGATGCTCCGGTTTACTCTTTTGATGTATATGATTATGATACTCTTCCGCTTTTGAAACGGCCTGAAAAAAACGATCGAAGGTAAACGGCTTCAGCAGGTAATCTATAGCACTCAGGTTAAATCCTTCCACGGCATATTCGCTATAGGCGGTAGTAAAGATCACCATCGTATTTTGCTTTACTTCCTTATATAGATCTATACCACTCAGCGAAGGCATGTTGATGTCGAGGAAAAGCAGATCGACCGGAAATTTACCTATATATTTAAGCGCCTCGTTGGGCTTGTTAAACGTTTTCTCCAACGAGATAAAATCAACCTCGCGACAAAAGGTTTCAATCACCTGCAATGCAGGCGGCTCGTCATCTATAGCAATGGCTTTTATCATGTTAACCGTATCGTTAATAAAACAGAAAAGCTTTCTCCGGTATCGGTAATTACCAGACTATGTCTGTCAGGGTATAGCAACTGCAACCTGCCACGTGTATTCTCTATACCCAGTCCACTCCTCTCCTCTTCTCTCCGAACGAACACCTTGTTGTTATAAACCTCAAGTCTCAATTCATCACCATCAATATCAATTGATATCTTTATACACGAACTATCCTCCGCATTTATACCATGCTTGAAAGCATTTTCAACAAACGGAATCAGAATTAACGGAGCAATCTTGCTGCTGCCGGCATTACCATGCACAAAGAACAATAACTGCACAGCCTCGCCAAACCGTAGTTGCTGCAGCTCTACATAATTACGAATATAACCAAGTTCTTTATCGAGTGGTACAAAATCGCGATTAGATTCACTCACCACGTAACGCATCATGGACGATAACTTTACAATGGCATCGGGCGCAACATCAGACTTCTGAATCGTCAGTGAATAAATACTATTCAATGTATTGAAGAGAAAATGCGGATTGATCTGCGCCTTGAGATACGAAAGCTCTGCATTCAGTTTTTCCTGTTCGGCCTGTTTCCACCGGTTGCTGATCTTTAGTGTCAGCGAAACAAATGTTACCACTGAAAACCGAAAGAGGTTGTGTCCAAACTCAAATAGTATCGATCCTTCTTCTGGTTTACGCGGCATAGGGCCAACACCACCAGGAGGCGGAGGCGGATTAATCTGAAACAATAGGAAGGGCACCAGGGTGGTCACTATAAAGCACCCGATGATCACCAGTATATATAGTGTATACTTCCCGTTAAAGTAAAATCGCTGTAACAGTATATTTGTATTGAGATAGAAATAACCGATCAGCAACGCGCATGCTACCAGCTCACGTTGCATATAGCCTTTGCTTAGCATATCCATCGAAAGGCCCGGTGCCGGTGAAAACAGGATCGGAATAACCAGAAAGAGTACCCACCCCGTTGTGTGCACGAGAATATTTTTCGATTTACTCATCGCTTGTTTTCAGGTTACTCGGTTCGATCCATCCTTGTCAATCAGCTGCAATATGGACTGAAAGTATCATACAATATAGGCACGATTGGGTTATTGCGGCAAGCAAGGCAAATGTGTCGGTTTCCAAAAACAAAAAACTCCGGAAGACTATTCCGGAGTTCAGTGATGAGATTATACTCTTTCCTTTTCAGGTATGCTATTTCTGAAATGAAAACGCCAGTGCTGCATACGCTTTGTTCTTTTTAAGAAAAGCAGCAGGCAGTGTTACCGTTACTTTATCACCATCCTTTTTCCACTTTACAGTTTCACCAGTGGCCAGTAACTTCATGCGCGTTCCGTTACGAGGTATATTTCCTGTCCATGATACAGTTGTCGGTATAGCTTTACCTTCCGCCAGTCTCACGAGGGCAAATGTCTCATTGTTTTTTCCGGTAGTAAAATATGTATCGCTGGTGGCATCGTAATAGTAGTCAGCCGTGCGCGTATTGTATATAGCCCCACCGTTGCTTTTCAGCCATGCCCCTACTTCTTTCAGGCGCTCCACTTGTGCAGCGTTAAATGTACCATCGGTGCCGGGACCAACACCCAGTAACAAGCTTCCGCCTTTCGCTACTACCTCGATCAATGTATGTATAACTTTAGCACTTGATTTATACTGATCGTTCGGCACATAGCCCCATGCATATCCCAATGTTATACAACTCTCCCACGGATGATCCAGTTTTTGTTTCGGTATACTTTGCTCGGGTGTCTGGTAATTTTCATAAGGG
>CBIHOZ010000246.1:0-8379 GCA_966211525.1 uncultured Chitinophaga sp.
GCAGTCACCATGCCAAAACAATGGAACTGGCTGTAAAACTCGGACCATTTTATAGCTATATATAGATTACTGCTACTGACAAGTATAACCATGAGCTCAAACATTCGAATTCAAAAGGATTGTGAATATTGTGGTACGTCGTTTACCGCTAAAACACTCGTGACAAGGTACTGTTCTAAGAAGTGTAATGAACGCCACTATAAACAAGTCACACGAGAAAAGAAAATTGAGGTTCATGTATCTCAGGTGGTAAACTCGAATCTCCCTGCCGCTAATACTCCTTTCAACAGCCATATTCCCGAAGATTGCCTTGAACTTACTGAAGCGGCTAAAATCATGCGCGTCAGTAAACGAACCCTTTACCGATTGATAGCATCGCGTAAAATAAAAATGAAAAAGATCAGAACCAGAACGGTATTACTCAGAAAAGATATTTATATGTTTTTCGACCAACAATAAATAAGTGCGTTATGATGAAGAGTAGTTTAAAACGAAAAGAAGTTGTCAAACTAAGAAGACGCACGTTGTCAAATGGAAATTACAGTCTTTACCTGGATATATACTGGAAAGGTGAGCGCGAATACGAGTATCTGAATTTATACTTGACGGATCCGAAAACGTCACTGGAGCGGCAAACAAACAAGACTACTCTCCTACTAGCCGAACAGATTCGGGCACAACGGCATATTGATCTCCAGGCCGGCAAGTATAAAATAAAGCGAACCATGGAACACACAAGTTTCATAGAGTATTTCCGCAAACTTGCAAAAGATCGTCTTAACAGCATGGGTAATTACGGCAACTGGGACAGTGCATTGAAACACTTGGTTCACTTCTCAAGAAACAAAGATCTTACATTCGCTGATATTGACGAGGCTTTTCTTTTGAAGTTCAAAACATACTTGTTGCAAGAGAATCTGACAAAGGGAAAAGAAAAGCTCAAACAAAACACGGCACACTCCTACTTCAATAAACTGAAAGCAGTTCTTCGCCAGGCGTACGAAGAGAAAATTATTAATGAAAATCCAGCATCACGTATCAGAGGTATAAAGCCTGGCGAAACGAAACGAGAGTTTTTAACATGGGAGGAAATTCAAAAAATTTATGACACTGAATGCGATGTAAAAGTGCTTAAACGTGCGTTCCTATTTAGTGTACTCACAGGTCTTCGCTGGTGTGACATTATAAAAATGACATGGTCAGAAGTAAGGGGAAGTGATACGGAGGGATGGTATATACGGTTTCAACAACAGAAAACAAAAGACTTTGAAGTACTTCCGATTTCTGCCCAGGCACGATCTCTTTTAGGAGAACATCACGGACCCTACAACAAAGTTTTCATCGGCCTAAAATATAGCGCCTATACCAACGTGGCGTTAAGTCGTTGGATGCTCCGTGCAAATATCCATCGTAAGATAACATTTCACTGCGCGCGACATACGCATGCAACGCTTCTATTGTCTCAAGGGGTAGATATATATGTAGTATCAAAACTTCTTGGACATAAACACGTGAAGACAACAGAAATTTATACACGCGTGACAAACATCAAAAAGAATGAAGCTGTAAGTAAAATTCCAACGTTAAAATTATCAACCACAACGCCACATACTTAAAAACTTGACCATATTGTCGTTTGTACTTCGGCGCATTTGTGGAGTCAACTTGGTTCTTCGCTTCTCTGCTGATCTCATCGATGCTTTTACTTTTCGAAGTTCTACCCAGGCGAGCAACTCGGATTTCTTAAACATTATCTTTTAACATGCTAATGAGGGATTGTCCTTTGATAAGTCCTTTCATAGCGTGTATTGACAGCAAGATTTAATATCGCTGCCGCCTCTTGAACTCCCATTAACGTACTGTGATTGCTCTTTTTCAAGTTGTATTTCACTTACAACTTCGACTAAAGTTTCTTTTAGCATTTGCGCGAAAGTCTTCTATACTGCATTGAAAGATAATTTGTGTACTCATAGTGATGCAACTACGCAAACCTTAACTTCAAAAAATACCAACTTGTGACAACTTATGATGATTTACCTATCGCTGTGATGTTGAACTTGATACGTATACAACTCACTTGAATCGGAAAGCATACTTTGTCTACTTGACTACAAACTCTAATAGACCTACTAGTCCAACATGACCATGCGAACGCTAAAAACTTTACGATTCCTATCATACAGGATACATTGATAAATACCACTCGGAAGTCTACCACCACTGGTGAGGTCTACATGTAGAGATTTCGCACCTTGAGTTACCGGTATTCGTGATACTTCTTGGCCGGTAGAAGCCGTAACAACAAGTTGTCCTTCTGCACCTATAGATGAAGACCACATAAGTGTAATAGGACCGCGAGTTGGGTTTGGATACACCTTCACCTGACCGGATTCCGGCATAAATACATCAAGCACTATGGCACCGGTAAAATCAATATTGTGTTGGTCATTCGTTACATGCACAAACGAAACTGCGTTTGGAATAAATTTATAGTCAGCAGATTGAGCCGCTATTGCACCCGACCATCCCGTTGGGACTTCCAGTATATATTTGCCATTAACATTGCTGACAACGTCTTCCTGAACTCCAACTATATTAATACCGTCCATACCTTTACCGGCTTCATCCCTAACATGGCCCTCTATGAAAATATATCCGGCTGTGACTGCAGTAAAATTGTTTCCGACACTATCAGCCTGAAGATTGCTGATCGTAAGTGTATGCGGAAGAAACCTGTAACTTGCCGATATAGGTGTAACGTCCCCCGACCAGGCCGCTGGCACCTCTACACTATAGTATCCTTCGTTGTCCGTCTGCACAGCCTGATCCCCTACCCGAACTGTTACTCCGCCCAAGAAGTCGCCCGTTACATTACGGATACTACCGGCTATCGCAAATTTCTCTGCCGATTTAAACGACCCGATATCACTCGAAGTAGCGTTATTAGCAGCGTCAACTGCTTCAACTTTCCAGTAATATATAGTGTTCCCCTGCAATTCACCACCTACCGATAAACTTGTTGCATTAACTTTCTCCCCGATCAATGAAAGAGCGTTCACATCAACACCAAGATATATGTTATACAGTACCACTTCTCCCTCCGGGTCCTGACTAGCAGTCCAGGAAAACACAACCGTGTCTAGCACGTCTTGCGCATTATTTATGGGCATTGTTAGTAGCGCTTTACTTGGTGGTTGATTGACACCTCCCGATTGACAAGTGAATGCCCACTCTTCACTTGTGGTTTCCCCGTTCCAGGCGTCCCTGGCAACAACATACCAGGTATAGTGTATACCATCAGCAGCGTTATTCAATACATAGGCTGTCGCTCCCGGAATAGTGGCTACACGCAACGGTGCTGTCGCACCGGTAGCTATATAGACATCGTACATCACATCACCTCCTTCAGGATCGATAGCGTCTGTCCATTGTAACGTTACGGCTGGACCGTTGGCAACGCTCTGGTCCGATGGACTTTTCAGAACAACCATACCCGGGACGTCATTCATGCTTACAAATTGTTGTATATCACTTTTTGCTTCACCCCCAAAAGCATCATGGGCAACCACTTGCCAATAATAATTGGTATTGTTATTTAGGTTTTGAAGTTGGTACTGTGTAGAGTTGATATTGGCGACTACATTCTCCAAGGTCGCCGGATCTGTGCCCAGGTATACATCATACTCTACAACATCATTATCAGCGTCAAAAGCAGCAGACCAAGTAAGCAGGATTTGATCATGCGACAACTGTTCATGCTGCATCGGACTGATTAATGTTACTTTATCAGGTTTTGTATTCATGGTAGAAAACGTGCCTGTCGTACTAGACGTCTGTGTTGCATTGTCACTTGCCTCAACCCTCCAATAATATCTTGTGTGCGGCATCAGGGGCGTGCCAACCGCATAGGACAGCTGCGTTAGTCCACTGGCCAGTAAAGTCGTAGTAAACGGATCAGTCCCGATATATATACTATATTTAATAGGATCGTTGTCAACGTCCCGGCTCGCTTCCCATGCCAGCAAAGGGGTGAACGAAACGTCTTGTGCATAATTGAACGGAGCCGTTAACAAGGGTTGTGTCGGAGCATTGTTAACAGAATTAATCTGAACTGTGAAGTCCCAGGTATCGCTGGTGGTTTGGCCGCCAAACAGGTTTTTAGCAACGATGTACCAATAGTATTTTTTTCCTGGCTTTAGTACGAACGCAGGTATCTGGTAGGTCGTTGTCAAAAGGTCGCCCGCGGCTTTAACAGTCGCCCCCCCTTCTTCACGAACGTACACATCATAGAATATATAGTCTGCGGCAAGTGTCACACTCTTCTTCCACTGAAGCAACACCGCGTAGGGTTGGTTCACAGCGTGATTGGTTGGCAACTCTAATACCGGTTTTGAAGGTGGATCAGAGACAGTCGTAAAGGACCATACCGGTGAGGGTGCAGAATTGCCAATGCCGGCCGCATCTTTGCCGACAACCTGCCAGCTATAGGTGGTATGGGGTTCGAGCGCATTTTTACCAAGTAATTGACTAATAGTATACGCTGTGGCATTGACGTTCGCCGCTACGAGCATGAGCCCGTTATCCTTTTGGATATATATATCATAACGGGCATTTACATACGGGCCCGCATTCCACGACAGTGTTGGTGTGAGCGAAACACCGGTAGCACGATCCGCCGGGGTCTTTAATACCGTTCCGTTTACATCGTGATAACGATACGTTTTGAATGACCTTACTTCACTGGCACTTGAAGCTCCTTTACTGTCAACAGCGATCACTTGCCAGTAAAAATCGGTGTTCAGTGGTGTCGAGATATTTCCAAAGGAGTAACTGTTTATCGAGAGATTAGTTGCCGCATCCTGCATCGTTGCAGGTGATTGACCGATTCGCACCGTATAGGTTATCTTATCTGCGTCAGGATCAGCAGCCGGTACCCACGACAGCGTATGCGTATTTAAAATATACTGCACCCCGTTTGCAGGTGTAAGCAACTGCGGAGTAGAGGGAGCCTGATTCCCGGTTTGAAATGACGAGACGTTACTATACGCAACTCCCCCTTCTCCATCATATACTTTTATACGCCAGAAATACTGCGTCAGTGATTTTAACTTTTTACCGAGCGTACAGGTATTGGTATTCAGACTACGTTCAACCGGGCTCCAGGTAAGTGAATCAATCCCCAGGTATATATCCGCCTTCACCGGATCACCATCCTGATCCGGCGATGAAGACCACTGAAACGTTGGTTGTATTTCGACTCCATTTTGATTTTCTGTTGGCAGTATTAATGTAGGAACAGCCGGAGCTATATTTAACGTGTTTACCTTCGTAGAGAAACTCCACACGGCACTAGCCACTATATTTCCAGTCGGATCCTTTGCCTCTACCTTCCAATAGTATTGGGTGCTTTGCGACAATCCTTCAATACTAACAGATGTTCTTGTCAGGGTATCCGCTGCTACCCGCGTTGGGTTCTGAGCGGTATCTATATATACCCTATAGGTCAAAAAGTCCTGTTCCGGATCACTGGCAGGCAACCAGGCAAGCGAAATTTTGTAGTCATTTAGAATTGTATTGTTCACAGGTGCTGTTAGCGTAACCGATGCAGGTGCAGCATTCATGCTTTTGACGCAACGTACATAAGCACCACTGGCATTGAGATAGTCATCAGCCTCTGTAATTGTTAATCTCTTATTTGCCTGATTATAATAGTACTGAACGTATTGTAATTTCCCGGATGTCGTGTCCTGCATCCAGAAATGTGACCAGAAGGTTCGATTAACAACCCCCCCCGTCATACCACCAGCAGGTAGAATGCTAAGTCCTTGTATATTTCGCCACAGGTTTTCTTTGCCGGCAATCGACCATCCATCATAATCAATAGTAGTGTTTCCAACGGCTTCATCACCAGAAACTCCTCCCAGCGTATAAAACGCATCCATCCATTCCTGGCGTGTCGGTAGTCTCCACCCGGTTGGGCATACCCCCTGAATCGACTCATTGCCGGAAGTATTGTTGGTAGCGCCTCCTGCATTATATATATAGCCATATTTCTGAAAGTTCTCGATGGTATGATCCAGAATAAAATATGTTTTATTGCCGCCGGTAATATCGTTGTATACATAGCCGGCAAATCCATCCGCTTGCTCCGGCTGATATGCTAAATTATGAACCATCCACTGCAGCCCTCCGATTTGCACCCACTGGTAACGCTGACCATCCCGATTGTCCATAAATATACCGGTAGTATTTCCCGACAAAGGCTTCGTCTTAAATTTCCGGGTTTCGCTCTCGACCTGACTTCCATCCTGATGATGATTAACGATTTTCCAATAGTAGGTTGTGCCTGGTGTCAGGTTCGATAGTGTAAAGTGATTACCGTTAACTTGTTTCTGCCAAATCGAAGGTTCCGGTTTTACATCCAGGTATATATCCGATGAAACATAACCGGTTGTTATATTATTCCAGTACAAGTCAACATTTAAATCGATATACGTTGATACAGTGCGGGGAAATAGTAATTCGGGAGTTGTTCGTACTGCCCCAGCCTTTTTGGTGACAAAGGAATAAACATCGCTGTCACGCGTTTCGTTGGCTATATCCTGTGCTATTATTTTCCAGTAGTACTTTACGCCATTCAGCAACGGCTTGCCCCGGTATTGAAACGTTTTGACGTTAGAGATCAGTCCGGTCTGAACCAGGCTATTTACCTCTGTTCCCAGGTATAAACGATAAATGGTTGTTTGCCCTTCCGGATCGTCACCACCACTCCAGGTAAATACGGGCATTGTATCAACGTCAACTTCATTCTGGAAAGGACGTTGAGGTAACGGTTTATCCGGTAGTTGATTTACGCGAAGATCAATCCTATATCGCTTCACTGCATTCCCAGCCTGAAGAATGGCGGTCACATGGTTATGAACGGAAAAATCTCCTTCAATCTGATATATAGCATTTGCATTGGTGGGTAGACCGTAGTTATAGGGTATGTTACTTGTAACCGAAAAAGAAGGCGGTAATTCGAAACTGACTGTGGTGGCAGGATTGGTATAATAGAATGCAAGTGCCGCTGCATCATTCATGGTTGTTTTCCCGGACGTCTCATATCCAACTGTGTCTACATGAAACGATGGGGTTAAAGCCGTTTCAATAAATTGATGCAGCATGGTACTATGAGCAAACCGGTAGTACGCCTTCATCTGCGCGATGCCGATATCATCGGTTGTTGTTGAAAAAGAAAAGGTTTGGCTGGGTGCTGTACCTCCGTATCCATCGCCAGCATATACCTTCCAATAGTAGGCCTTGCCTGGGGATAAATTTGAGAGCGTATACGAGGTATCAACCAGGGAACTATATTGTTTTAGTTGATTGGGCATCGTCCCAAAAAACAAAGTATAATTTACTGGATGGCCATTCGCATCAACAGAACGCGACCAACGCAGTGTGACCTCGGTACTTACGGAAGTTGCATGGTCAGGCGGAAATGACAGTACAGGTGCTGCGGGTGGAGTATTATTTGCCACGGCCGCGGTTGTGAAACTTCTTATTTGACTCTCCGATTTAGCCCCGTGTTTATCAATGGCAACAACCTTCCAGAAATACCGTGAGCCTGCATTTACCGGTATATATACCTTTGTGGCTTTGCTTATTGTACTATAGCCAAGCGAAGCATCCGTTCCGTGCCACACCTCATAATGCAACAAATCTCCATCCGGGTCACTTACCGGAAACCACTCCAGACCAGATGTATAGGCCACACCTGTCGCGGCGTCTACCGGTGACTTTAAAGCGGGTATACTAGGCGGATGATTTGCAGTTGTAAAATTCCATACAGCACTTTCTGTCTGGCGGCCTTTTGCATCATCTGCGACCACCTTCCAGTAATATTTTTTATTACCCTTCAAAGGGGTAATTGGTTTGAACTGAGTAACAGACAGGTTAGAGGCCAACAGTTTTTTGGGGCTGGCAACCGTATCCAGGTATAGCTGGTACACTACGGCATCTCCATCACCATCTGTGGACGCATCCCACTGCAGGGATGTCTGGTGCGGTACTGTAAATGCACCTAGGGGTGGCGTTGGATTGACAGGTTCAGTGGGAGCAAAATGATTGGTATTACTGGTTTTAAAACTTTGAACGACACTTTGCGATTGCGTGTTATCCTCTGACCGTGCTACTACTTTCCAATAGTAGGTCTGATTACTACTTAACGGATTGAACAAGTATACATTAAATGTTTCGCCATCAATAAACGCGAGCATCTTATCATCGGTATATCCGTCAAAAATATCAGCCTGAAAAAGTGATGGGGCGCTGGTGGTTCCCAGGTATAAATCGTAAACAAGCGCCTGACCGTTGCTATTGGTGCTGTTTTTCCAT
>CBIHOZ010000247.1:0-8285 GCA_966211525.1 uncultured Chitinophaga sp.
CCCGGAACCATATAGTTTGCTTCGTATCCCTCGGGATAAGCAATAGCCGGGTCGTTGCGCAAGTCGCTAAAGTCAAATATAGCTTCGTTTAAAACGAAGATAAACCCTTCCAGACCTTTGATCTGAAACGGAGGAAGCGATATGGAGGCAAGTATATCATTCCAGTCTTTTACAATAGTTTTGAAACCACCTTTCACGCGCCCGGGTGCAGCCGTTCCGGAAGTGTCTACCGGTTGCAAAAGGCTCTCGGGAAATTCAACCTCGGCTGCAATTCCCATTTCCTTAAATCCCTGGCAATCGATGGATACATACGTGAGCTCTTTTGCACGACCCGTGTTTTTATCAAAACTTCCTTTCAACGTTAATGCTGCGCTGTTGCCATTTATAGGTATAGATATATCGCCCATCAGCACCAGCGAGGCATCGCCTATAATATCTCCGTTGTGCGACAGCTTTATACCCTGTGCTCCGAAGAACAGCAGCTTGTCATCCTGCGGAATTTTAACGCGTGCAAAAACGGTAAGCTCGCTATAGTTTGTTTCCCAACGCATGTCGCTCACGGCAATGGTAACTTCAATGTTGCTGAGGGTTTGTTTTATACCCATCGGCAACACATTCATATCGGCATAAGCCAGCGACTCGGTAAAGTTGTTGGACTGATCGAGTTTATAGAATGTCTCTACAACCTTCCTATACTCTTCAGGCTTTTGTGTTGTAGCCTGTGCAGCCGGTGTCTCAGCACCCTGCGCATTTACAACACCAACTTGTAAGGAGAAGAGAAAAGTAAGAAGTACAGGTGTACAATGAAGGCATACTGCAACCAGCGTACGAAAAAATCCTCGTATAGACAATATCATGCAACTGACAGGGTTAAGGCTAAAGGGTGTATGGTTGTTTTGAAAATGCGCAACCACAGCACGTCTTTTTTACTCAGCGATTCACATGTTCACAATAACGACACTATATATAGCGTTATACATCTTGCGACACACGTGTACCATTAAGCATTCTTAAGCAAGAAAGTAACTTTAAATAACCCAAAATATGTTACTGCCCTATACTTCGTCACCTGTGTAAGAATATCATCTGAATGAATATGGATTTGTTATATAAGAGTTTAAACTCTTAGTGTATTTTCAGAGAAACCGATCCCACGTACGGGCTACACGCAATTAAATAATGATTTGATCATCAATAGTTTCTAACAGCTATAGCAATGCTTCATTCCCCTGGATGGTATAGCTGGCACCTACCGGAAAAATCCGGTGATCATCACAACCTTCCACATGTACATACTACGTGCACGTTCTAACATAATTCGTATAAACTGCCATAAAATACCTAACTTCCTATACCACTCTCCCACGTCAACACATCAACACCCCAACACATCAACACATTTTCCATGAACCGCCGAACTTGCCTCCATCATCTTTCAGCACTAAGTTTAGTGCCTTTAACTATATCGGCCATGCCAACTGCTGCAACAATGCTTACCAGAAAGATACCTTCCTCCGGAGAACTTCTGCCTGCTATAGGACTCGGTACCTGGCAGACTTTTGATGTAGGCAATGCTGCTGCGGAACGTGAGCCGCTCAAAGAAGTATTGAAGACACTGCTCGGTAAAGGAGGAAGTGTTGTAGATAGTTCACCTATGTATGGCTCGTCTGAAAAAGTAGTGGGCGATCTTTCCACCGAGCTCAATCTCAACACAAAGTTATTTATAGCCACGAAGGTTTGGACCAACGGAAAAGACGAAGGTATAGCACAGATGAATCGCTCGTTCAGTCTGCTGCAGCGAAAGCAAATGGACCTGATGCAAATACATAATCTGGTTGACTGGCAGATCCATCTCAAAACACTGCGCGATTGGAAAGAGCAAGGTCGCATTCGTTACCTCGGCATTACACACTATACCGAAAGTGCGTATTCAACAATTGAAGACATTCTCAAGAACAACCCCGTTGATTTTCTACAGATCAATTACTCGATGCTGAGTCGCACAGCTGAGGAGCGTTTATTTCCGTTAGCGAAAGAAAAGGGAATTGCTATAGTTATCAATCAGCCTTTCGAAGAAGGTGCGTTGTTTCAGCGCGTAAAAGGTAAAACGCTTCCGGCATGGGCATCTGATTTTGACTGCAGCAGCTGGGGACAATTCTTTCTGAAATTTATCCTGTCCAATTCTGCCGTTACTTGCGTGATACCGGGCACCTCCAAACCGCATCACATGGCCGACAACGCAGGTGCAGCCTTCGGAAAATTACCCGATGAAAATCAGCGCCAGCAAATGATACGATTTATCAATTCGTAATTGACTGAAAAAATTATTTCCGGAAGTCTTCCCTTCCTGTAACCTCGCACTTGCAGATGACCTATAATTGGTTAAATTTAGAAGTCTGTATCTAAATCGCTTATGGGAAGATTTTTACTACTGCTATTACCGTGTTTATTTATTGTACTCCAGGCTCAGGCTCAGGGAATCCGGGTTACCGGAAAAGTAACTTCAGCTAAAGACGGAACAGAACTGCCGGGCGTGAGTGTACGAATAAAAAATACGACCCGTGGTACAATCACGGATATCAACGGGAGCTATGAGATCCTCACAGAATCTCCGGGAGACTCTATACAATTTTCATTTATAGGCTTTGTTCCGCAAACTGTATATGCAGGCCAGCGAAGCGTGGTTAACGTAGCGTTGGAAGTAGAGACAACAGAATTGGACGAAGTAGTAATTACCGGTTTCCAGGAAGTAGAAAAGAAATTATTTACCGGGTCGGCTGTCAATGTAAAGATGTCGGATATACGAACCTCGGGTATGACAGATGCAAGTCAAATGCTGGAAGGCCGCGTGGCCGGTGTAACGGTTGATAACGTATCGGGTACATTTGGCACGAGTCCGAAGATACGCATTCGCGGAAACACTTCGATCAACGGTGATACGCAACCGCTCATGGTCGTTGACGGTGTAATTCTCGAAGACCTCAACGCACTTACTGCCGATGACATCATTACCGGTAATGCCAATACATTAACAGCATCATCTATAGCCGGCCTCAACCCGGATGATATAGAATCGCAGCAAATACTAAAAGATGCATCCGCTACAGCACTCTACGGAACGCGTGCTAAAAACGGTGTGATTGTGATTACCACCAAGCGCGGCAAGAGCGGACAAACCAAAGTAAATTACTCCGGTAACTTCTCTATACACTTACGCCCAACCTATAGCCAGTATGATATACTGAACTCGGTTGATGAGATGTCGGTATACCGTGAGATGTACGAGAAGGGATTGATCGATATCACAACCTCCGTTCGCGCACAGAACTATGGCGCTATAGGGAAAATGTTTACGGAGATATCCGAGAAAGAAATTCCGTGGGGACCTGACGGTACTTTGAATGAAGACTTCCTTCATCAATATGAGACAGCGAATACCGATTGGTTCGATGTACTCTTCCGCAATTCACTTCAGCAACAACATTCCATCAGTCTCACATCCGGTACAGAAAAACATAACAGTTACTATTCGATAAGTTACCTGCATGACAACGGACAAACTATTGCTGACAATGTTAAGCGTTATGTCGGTACGGCCAAGAACAGCTTCCAGTTCTCAAAGAATTTTTCGCTCGACCTGAAACTGACAGCAAACTATCGCGATCAAAAAGTACCGGGCACACAAAACCGGGATTTCGATCCGATCACCGGAAGGTATAGACGCGATTTCGATATCAATCCATTAAGCTACGCGTTGAACACAGCGCGATCTATTCGTCCCTATAACAACGATGGCAGCCGTGAGTATTTCAGAAGAAACTATGCGCCCTTCAACATCCTGGAGGAACTTGAACTGAACTATATTAACATTAATGTAGCCGACCTTTCTACGCAGGCTGATATAACCTATAACATTCGCGACAACATTACTTTCCGCAGTACACTGCAAGGCCGTTATGCTACTACCAAACGTGAGCATGTTATTCACGAACGTTCAAACCAGGCAGAAGCATATCGCGCCGATGGCACACAATATATACAGGACGCCAACCCGTTACTCTATCGCGATCCGGATGATCCGGCAGCGCAGCCCAAAGTTGTTTTGCCCGAAGGCGGATTCAACAATGTGAACGAAGACGAACTGAAGAATTTCTATATACGCAACAGTATAGACTGGTCGCACACCATCAACCAGATTCACGCGATCAATGTACTTGTAGGACAAGAGATCAAATATACCAACCGCACGAGCCGCAGAGCGGATGGTATCGGTGTGGTATACGAAAACGGGGGCATCGTGAATACGGATCCAAACATGATCGATTTCCTGAACAGTCAGGGTATCAGTATATATGCATTGGGTACGGATCGCGAACGTTTCGCAGGTTTATTCCTGAATGGCGCATACGCGTTCAAAGAGAAGTATATATTTAACGGAACCGTTCGTTACGATGGATCCAACCGCCTCGGGAAGAGCAAGAGTGCACGCTACCTCCCTACCTGGAACGTGAGTGGCGCCTGGAACCTTCACAAAGAAACGTTCATTGACTTCTCATTCTTCAACAACCTGAAGCTGCGTGCAACGTATGGCCTATCCGCCAACCTTGGTCCCAACACCAGCGCGTTGCTTAACATACGCTCCGGTGTAACACTTCGGCCTACCGATGTAGAAACGTACCTCTATATACAGGATCTTGAAAACTCAAACCTTACATGGGAAAAGCTGAAAGAGTTTAACGTAGGTCTCGACTTCGGCATTCTGAACAATGATATTACCGGTACGATCGATGCCTATAAACGTAACTCCTATGATCTGATCGGGTTACTGCAAACCAGCGGTGTAGGCGGTAATGCATTCAAGAATGGTAACTATGCCGATATGGAATCGCAGGGTATAGAATTCTCCATCAACACGGTAAACCTGCGCTGGCAGGACTTTACGTGGGCAACAAGCTTTAATATAGGTTACACACACGACAAGATCACACGCCTCGATTTCAACCCGCGTATAGGCGATGCTATTGTACAGGGTGGCGCAGCTATATTGGGCGGACCACGCAGAGGTTTATTCTCAACCCGGTTTGCCGGTCTGGATTCACGCGGTATACCAACCTTCTTCGATGGTAGCGGTGAAGTAGTATATAACTACGATCTGCAGGATCGCGACAACCTCACGAGTATATTAAAATACGAAGGAGCTGCAGAACCCCGCGGTGCCGGTGGTTTCTCCAACATCTTTAACTATAAAGGTTTTTCACTGAACGTGTTCTTCTCATTCAAGTTCGATTACAAGATCAGGCTCGATGATGCGTTCAGTCCGAGATATACCGACTTCAACTCACTGTCCAAAAGCTTTGTTAACCGCTGGACAGTTCCCGGTGATGAGAACACAACAAACGTTCCGGTTATACTCGATCGTCAGGTTATCAACGGCACCAATCCCGATTACCTGAGTGCGTATGATCTGTATAACAAAAGTACGGTGCGTGTAGCAAACGGAGACTATGTACGTTTGAAGAGCGTACGCCTGAGCTACAACTTCCCGGGTTCGATTGTGCGTAAGATCGGAGCCAGCACTGCGCAGATCTCCATTGAAGGGCAGAACCTCGCGCTGCTATACTCTGATAAAAAACTCAACGGACAAGATCCGGAGTTCTTTTCTTCCGGTGGTGTTGCTTTACCGCAGCCCCGCCTGATCACGGCTTCTGTTGCTTTAGGATTTTAATTAAGGATATATAGTATATGAACAAATCCTTCTTTACAAAAATCAGTATACTGATCACCGGCATTGCTTTTCTGACGGGATGCGATAATTACCTCGAAGAGAATCCGGACAACCGCGTAGAGCTTAACACGCCCGAGAAGGCTGCACAGCTTCTGACCAATGCGTACTCCGGTGCTGCCTATACATTTACAGAATGGATGGGCGATAACGTTACCTTTACCACGGGCACTACAAAATTAACCGAGCATGTTCAGCTTTATGAATGGGAAGAAGTTACCAGTATAAATCAGGATACACCGAGCAACTTCTGGACCTCTACGTATGACGCCATTGCACATGCCAACGAAGTACTGGATGTGATCGACAACCTGCCCGGTGACGAGGCACGTAAGAAAGCCGTGAAAGGTGAAGCACTGCTTACGCGTGCTTATGGTCACTTCATGCTGGTAAATCTGTTTGCTAAACATTTCAATGAAGAAACCGCGGATGATGATCTCGGTATTCCTTACGTGGAAGAACCGGAAACTGAATTCATCAAGAAATATACCCGCGCTTCCGTAGAAGATGTATACGATAAAGTTGAAGATGATTTACTGGCCGGACTTGAACTGGTGGATGAAAGTTTTTACGCCAACTCAGGTAAATATCACTTTACACGAAATGGTGCTCTTGCGTTTGCTTCACGTTTCTATCTTTTTAAAGGTGATTATAAAAAATGTATCGAGTATAGCTCGGAGATGTTGGGGGCCGACCCCGATGTATTTGTTAAAGATATAGCTACGCTGCTGGCACAGAGTGCAGATTCGGAAGACTTCATTCGGTCGTACGCCTCTCCTACTGATCAAAGTAATTTGCTCATGATCCGCAATGTTACCAATTACCCGGTAAATGTAGGCTTCTGGCCCGATCAGCAATTGCTGTTTGGTATACTTGATCCGAATCCGTGGAATGCCAACGATGTTCGCATCAGTGTACGCTACCCTATATTTGTTCGCGGTAACAACGGACTCGCGCTTGCTAAATATGAATTCCTGTTCGAGCGTTCAAGTTTAACCTCCAATGTAGGTTTATACTATACCATTATGCCGGCCTTCCGCGGTGAAGAAGTTTTATTGAACCGTGCCGAGGCCTATATATTCGATAACAAATTAAGTCAGGCCCTTGCGGATTTACAGGTGATGGTGAACAACCGTTACGATGGCAACCGCGTCATTAACACAACAACACTCCGGAGTTATTACGGCACAACCAACGATCGTCTCAATGCATTTTATTTTATACTGGATGAACGTAGAAAAGAATTTATGCATGAAGGATTACGCTGGTTCGACATCAAGCGCTTCCAGATACCGGTAACACATATGCTTGCCGATGGAAGCACTATTGAGCTCGATGCCGATGACGACCGACAGGTATTGCAGATACCGCAGGCAGCAATTGACATCGGTGGACTACAACCCAACCCACGCTAATAGAAATTGGACAGAGACTATAGATTGTGAAGAAATGAAAACAAAACTGATAGCACTTCTCTTCATCACCGTCAGTACGCTGGTAACTTCCTGTTACAAGGATGAAAGCGTTGATGCACCGCTAAAAACACATGAGCCCTCCGATGACGAACTGGATGAATATATTCAAAGCAATTTTACCGACAAGTATGGTGTAGCAGTCCGGTATACTTATGTAGATCGCTATGTAGATCCGGATAAACGCGTAACACCTCCTAAACGCGAACTGGTTGAACCCATGCTCGACTTCCTGACGGAATACTGGATTGAACCGTTTGAACAGGTGGAGAATGGCGAAGTGTTCTTTACCAAACACGTTCCCGCGGAAGTAATTTTTATCGGCTCTACCATCTATAACTCCGATGGTACGGTAACCCTCGGTACAGCCGATGCCGGTGCGCGCATTACACTAACGGAAGTAAATGATATTGATATTGATAATATAAACTGGGTATTCCGCCAGTTGGGAACTATATATCACGAGTTTGCCCACATCGTACACCAGCGATACAATTTGCCGCCCAACTTCAAGGAGATATCACCCCAGGGCTACACGTCAGCCGGGTCGTGGTATAATCTCACAGATGAAGAAGCTTTACAACGCGGATTCGTATCTCCGTATGCAACGAGCTCTTTCAACGAAGACTTTGCTGAAACGGTAGCACACCTGCTATACTACCCGGAGTTCTACGAACGGTATTACAATGACGAAACCAACTGCGACACGGCCGACTGCCTCGCGCGTAATGCGGGTCGCGCGCTTATCCGCAGAAAATACAACGCCATTATCGCACACTACAAGCAGTATACCGGTGTTGATTTATTAAGTGTACGCGACATCATTCAAGCGAAATTCTGACGATGAAAAAAGGTTTATACTATATAGCTGTACTCATCCTGGTATTAACATCCTGCAAGGATGACGATATTAATGTATTTGATAAATCTGCCGATGAACGTGCTGCTGAAGCCATCGCTGCGCTCAAAGCGGATCTTACTGCACCTGCCAATGGGTGGCGTGTAAAGTACAGACCGGAAGCCGGGTCGGG